>DATAKH010000042.1:0-2251 GCA_036261735.1 Sphingomicrobium sp. | reverse complement strand
CAGCGCCTTCTTCTTCGCGGCGGAAAAATCGTTCGGAATTCGCGCCAGGATCGGCATCGGCAAAGTACAGATGCAATAGTCCGCTTCGGTCGCCTGCGAGCCCGGGCCGTGCTCGACACGCACGCGGTCGCCGGAGCGGCGGATCCCGGTCACCGCCGTCCGGAGCCGGACCAGCGGACCGACCTGCTCGTATATCGCGTTCGGAATCCGATCCATCCCGCCAACAGGCTGGAGCATGGCCGGCTGCTGGTCCCAGATATATTCGAAGACATACGGGAGCCCGACGGCGCGGCTCGGCAGCAACTCCTTCAGCGCGAGCGCCGGCAAGGGCTGCGGCTCCTGGGAATAGCCGCCAGGCTCGACCGAATAGCCCGAGCTGCCCTGGTTTACGTAACGGCCCTTGCCGTCGAGGCTTCCGTAAAAGCCCAGAAATCCGCGGAATTGCTGGAGCTCGGCCTTCGGCATCACCTGGTCGAGCGCCCGCTGGTCGATGGCCTTGGCCAGCAATTCGGCGATGTGGCCGTGCATGTCGTTCACCATCCGCCGTTCGGGCTGGACCTTTCCGGCGAAGTCCCAGCCTGCGCTGCGGTTCATGTTCACGAACGGCTCCATCGCCACGCCGAATTTGCGCGCGTAGGCGAGAATCACGCGATGCGTGGAAGGGATCCGGGCCGCGCCGGCATTGAAGTAGAGACCCTCGTCGAATTCGGCGCGCTGATTGGGCCGCCCGAACTGGTGAATATAGTCGCCGCCGCGGATCGACCATACGCGCCCGCCCACGCGTTCGCGAGCTTCCAGGACGGTGACGGAATAGCCGGCCCGCTGCAGCTCATAAGCCGCCACGAGCCCGGCGATACCCGCCCCTAGGATGACGACCGATTTCCCGTCGCCGCTACCCGGCGGGATCGCGAAATCCTCGGCTCCCGGAGGAGTGGGAATTGCAAGCCCCATCGCCTCCATTGCCATGTAGGCGGCCCCGGCGCCGCCGATCGCTCCGATTCTGTGAAGTACGTTGCGACGCGTGAGCATGCGACTCGACTCCCCCCTGTTCCCCGTAAGGCAGAGTGACACGGAATCGCGGCACATGCTCGGCATTTTCCGAATGGAAGCGCATCGCCTGACCCGCTGACGCGTTGTTTGGGCAACGGCATTTTCCAGCAAGGAGGATTAAAAAATGGATAGAGACACAGAGGTTGGCGTTCTCGAGACACTGACGACGACCGTGATCGACAGCGTCAACGGCTATGAGGACGCGGCCAAGAACAGCGAGAATTCCCGCTTCGAACAGATTTTCCGCGAGCGGGCGAGCGAGCGGCGGCAGGTCGTCGACAACCTGAGGTCGGAAATCCGTCGCCTTGGCGGCGACCCGCCCGACGACGGTTCGTTCATGGGCAAGACCCACCAGACCTGGCTCGACCTCAAAGCCGCGGTCACGGGACGCGACGACCAGCGAATCATCAACTCGGTCGAAGCCGGCGAGGACTATCTCAAGGAGAAGTTTGAAACCGCGCTGAACAGCGGCGATCTCAGCGGCGAAGCCCGGCAGGTCATCGAAAGCGCTTACCAGTCGGTCCGGAAGGGCCATGACCAGATGAGCCAGCTCAAGCACGGAATGGAGACGCAGAGCTGACGATGACAACTTGAGTTCCGGGGCGGCGGCAGTGCGCCGCCGCCCCACGATTTCAGGGGCTGCAAATCGAACGATGGAGGATTCTAATGAAACTTCTCCTCGCAGTCGCAGTCACCGGACTTTCGCTGGCTGCCTCGGCTGCAGCGCAGCGCCCAACCACGGTCGCGCCGATCCAGCTCTACAGCTACGGCTATAACCCGAACCCGATCGTGCTCAGGGCGGGCGTTCCAGTGACGCTCGTGTTCCAGAATGTGTCCGGCAACGGCCACACCTTCAAGGCGCAAGCCTTCTTCCAATCGGCCCGGATCCTGGCGGGAATGCCCCACGAAGGGGAAGTTCACGTCAAGCCTCGGCAGAGCATGTCGGTAACGCTCGTTCCGACTCGCGGCACCTATCCGGTGCATTGCAGCCACTTCTTCCACGACCAGCTGGGGATGCACACGGCGATCTACGTCCGATAGCTGGAAACCGCTTCAGCTCGTGCCGCCGCCGATGTCGCTCGTCTCCTCGTCAGCGGAATCCGGAGTGGGGGCGCCGAGGCCATCGACGTTAAGCCAGTCGCGGAAAGGAAGGTGGTGGATCATGTCCATCACTTCGAACTCGAGCCCTCCCGGCTGGCTT
>DATAKH010000085.1:0-6754 GCA_036261735.1 Sphingomicrobium sp. | reverse complement strand
ATTGCGCCTTCGGCACCCCGCCGACCCAGAAGATCAGGCTCTCGATGGACTTGTCGGCGCGGTGATAGCGGCCGAAATCCTCGCCGCCCATGACCGGCGGAGTCTCGACCGTTCGGGCCTCGCCGAAATTCTGCCTGAACAGGGCCAGGGTCTGCTTGCCCAGCGCCTCGGTATTGAAGGTCGAGGGCGTATATTCCTCATCGCGCACCGTAACGACCGGCATTTTGTCCTC
Source organism: Sphingomicrobium sp. (assembly GCA_036261735.1). Classification (GTDB taxonomy): domain Bacteria; phylum Pseudomonadota; class Alphaproteobacteria; order Sphingomonadales; family Sphingomonadaceae; genus Sphingomicrobium. The sequence continues at coordinate 6,522 of DATAKH010000085.1, read as the reverse complement.
GGGAAGCCCGGCCGCGATCGCTTCGCCGCGAGCTATTCTCCTGATTCCGTCGAGAAGGAGCTTGCGGACCTCGGGCGTGTAGCTTCGCACGGTCAGTTGGAGCTTCGCCTCCGCGGAGATAATGTTGTGCTTGGATCCGGCGTGGAAGCTCCCGACGGTAACGACGGCCGGGCTTTGCGGGTCGTTCTCGCGGCTGACCAGCGTCTGCAATGTCGTGACGATCCGCGAAGCGAGAACGATGGGGTCCTTGGTCGACTGCGGATAGGCGCCGTGCCCGCCCACTCCGTGGATCGTGATGTCGACGCTGTCGACGTTGGCGAGGGCATAGCCGGGCGTGACTCCGACGACCCCCGCGGGAAGCGAAGCGGCGTCATGGAAGGCAAGCGCATGGGTCGGCTTGGGGAATCGGACATAGAGCCCGTCGTCGAGCATCGCCTTGGCGCCGGCACCGATTTCCTCGCCCGGCTGCAGGATCATCACCAGCGTCCCCGACCACTGGTCCTTCATCGCCGCGAGCCTGCGGGCCGTGCCTAGCCAGGCCGTCATGTGGGTGTCGTGGCCGCAGGCGTGCATCACCGGCGTCACGGTGCCGTCGGGAAGCTTGCCCGTCGCCTTGGAAGCGAAGGGAAGGCCGGTCTGCTCCTTGACCGGAAGCGCATCCATATCGGCCCGGATCAAAAGCACCGGACCGGGCCCGTTCTTCATCACCGCGACCACGCCGGTCTTGCCGACCTTCTCGGTAACGGCGAATCCCAGTTTCCGCGCCTCCGCCGCCAGTTTCGCTGGCGATCTCACCTCCTGCATCGAAAGCTCGGGGTTGGAGTGGAGGTCGCGGTACAGCGCCATCAACTGCGGCATGTCAGCCGCGACACTGTCGCGGAGAGTTGCGGCAGGTGCTGTGCTAGAAAGCGTCATGGCGATGAGCCCGGCGGCAATTGCATACCTCATCTAAGAACCCCCTCCCGAGCCTTCGGGTACCAACTCCATCACATCGACCAGCGATTCGAAATGCGGCCGCGGCATCACCAGCCGCCAGCGCCGTGGGGCGATGCGCTCGACGAAGCCGGCGACATCCCGCTCCGGGTCGACCCCATATTGCATTGCGCGCGATTCATCGGCGAGCATCAGCGTGCCGAGGAAGACCTGCCGCAACTGGTCGTTGGGGAAAATGAGCCCGACCTGCCGCTGCGAGCCGCTCAGCTTGGCGAACCCCTGGACCTCTTGCTCCTGCTGCACCTGGCAGCGGAAATACGGGTAAGCGACATAGTCGAGCATCCCCGCGGACTTGGCGCCCACCTTGATGACCCGGCAGCGGTACATTCCGTTGGGAATCGGTCCGCCAATTGCAGAGTCGGGATCGAGCAGCGCGCCCTCGCGGGCGATGGCCTCTCCGTGCCCGCTTGCGCGCGCCGCGGCGAGTCCCGAAGTGAACGCGTCGCGCCACTCGCGAAGCCGTTCGCGGTCGTCCTCGGTGGCGACTGCGCGCCAGTTGCGCTGCGGCTGCACCACCGCGGTCGACGGTTGCAGCATCGAACATCCGCCGCCGGCAAGGGCGAGGGTGAGTGCGAAGGCGAAAAAGGCGGGCCGCATCGTCGCCAGCCTATGCAGCCGTCCAGCCGCCGTCCATGCTGATGTTCGCTCCGGTGATCGACGCAGCTTCCTCGCGGCAGAGGAAGACGGCGAGCGCGGCAACTTGCTCGGGAGTAACGAACTGCTTCGTCGGCTGGGCGGCGAGAAGGACGTCGTTCATTACCTGCTCCCTGGTAAGCCCGCGCGCCTTCATCGTATCGGGGATTTGGTTCTCGACCAGCGTCGTCCAGACGTATCCTGGCGAAATGCAGTTGACCGTGACACCGTCGCGAGCCGCCTCAAGCGCGACGGTCTTGGTGAATCCCGCGACCCCGTGCTTGGCCGCGACATAGGCCGACTTGTTGGGGCTTGCGACGAGGCTGTGCGCTGACGCGGTGTTGACAACCCGGCCCCAACCCTTCGCCTTCATCGCCGGAAGCGCATGGCGGGTTGTGTGGAATACCGCCGAAAGGTTGATCGCGATGATCGAGTCCCACTTTTCCGGCGGGAAGTTCTCGACGGGCGAAACGTGCTGGATCCCGGCATTGTTGACGAGCACGTCGGGCGAACCGAGCTCGTCGGCGCAACGGGCCAGCATCCGAGCGATCGCGTCCGGGTCGGACAGGTCCGCGCCGTCGTGGACTGCCCCTAACTCTTCGCTCAGCTTCGCGATTCCGGCGGCGTCGCCGAAACCGTTGATCATCAGCTTCGCGCCCTCGGCCGCGAACGCGCGGGCGATGGCGAGCCCGATCCCCGACGTGGACCCCGTGACCAGCGCGACTTTGCCTTCGAGAATCATCGACGCTCCTTTCCCTCGCTAGTCGCCCTGCCCGACGTGCAATGCAACCGTGTAGGGCAGTCGCGCATTGGAGGCCGGACAGAGGAGGGCAAGAATGCGGCTAGGTCGCGGTAACGACGACGATTTCATCGACCGTACTGGCCAAAGCGGCGGATTTGGCTTCGGTGGCGGGGGCGGCAATATGCTCGGCTGTCTCCTTCCGCTGGTCGCCAGCCGGTTTGGACTCATCGGTGTATTGGTGCTGGTGCTCGGCTATTGTGCCCTCCAGTCCCTGGGCGGCGGCGGCGGCCTTATTCCCGGCGGCGGTGCGCCTGAAAGCCGGCAAACGGGCGAGTCCCGTCTCGACCCCCAGACATCGAGCTTCCTTCAGGCAGTGCTGTCCAACACCGACCTGGTGTGGACGGATTTCTTTCGCCAGAACGGCGCGCAATATCGTGAGCCGAAAATGGTCGCTTATACGGGCGGCACACAGACTGCCTGCGGCTACGGCCAGGCCGTGATGGGGCCGTTCTATTGCCCGCCCGACCAGCGGATCTACCTTGACCCGACCTTCCTTTCGGAGCTTCGTACCCGCTTCGGCGCGTCCGGGGACTTTGCCCAAGCCTATGTCATCGCCCACGAGGTTGGCCACCACGTCCAGAACCTGACCGGCGCACTCGATGACGCCCAGCGAACGCAGTCGGGGCTGGGCAAAGCAGGCGCAAACCAGGTGCAGGTGGGCGTCGAACTGCAAGCCGACTGCTACGCCGGTGTCTGGGCGGCCAATGCGAAGGCGCCCGACGGCACCGCGGCACTGGAACCGGGCGACATCGAAGAAGGCATGCGCGCCGCCGAAGCGATCGGCGACGACACGCTTCAGCAACAGACTCAGGGGCGCGTTGTCCCGGAAAGCTTCACTCACGGCACCTCGGCACAGCGGATGGCGGCGCTTCGGAAAGGCCTGGAAACCGGAGACCCGAACGCCTGCCAATATAATCGCTAGACCCGGACCAGCATCTTGCCGGTGTTGGCGCCTCCGAACAGGCCGAGGAAGGCGTCGGGAGTCTTGGCCAGCCCGTCGAAAACGGTCTCGTGCGCCTTGACCTTTCCGCTCGCGACCCATTCGCCCATGTCGCGGTAGAACTCGTCGAGCCTGGAGACATAGTCGCCGTAAAGGAAGCCGCGCATCGTGATCCGCATCGCGATCATCCTGATGATGTAGCGGAAGTGCATCGCCTCGCGGCTGTTGTAACCGGCGATCATCCCGCACAGCGCAAAGCGGGCATGGAGTCGTGCACGCGCAAAGGCGGCGTCGAGATGGTCGCCGCCGACATTGTCGAAATAGACGTCGATCCCGTCGGGCGCGGCGTCTCGGAGCGACTTCAGGATCGGGCCGTCGCGATAATCGACCGCTGCGTCTGCGCCCAGCGAGCGGACGAAATCGCACTTGGCTGTACCGCCCGCCGAGCCGATCACCTTCATTCCCTTCGCCTTGGCGATTTGAACGACGATCGAGCCCACCGCGCCAGCGGCGGCCGAGACGAAAACGATGTCGCCGTCCTTCGCTTGCGCGACGTCGAGCAACCCGAAATAGGCGGTCGCGCCCGGCATTCCGAGGATGCTCAGGAATGCCTGAGGCCCGGCACCCATTTGCGGCAATTTCGTCAGCGCCTTGGCGGGAAGCACCGCCTCGTCGCGCCAGCCGGCCATGTGAAGGACCAGGTCGCCGGCCGAATAGCCGTCCGCCTTCGATTCGACGACTTCGCCGACGGCGCCGCCCTCCATCGGGCCGTCGAGCGGAAACGGCGGAATGTACGACTTCGACTCGTTCATCCGCCCGCGCATGTAGGGATCGACCGAAAGCCACAGGTTGCGGACGTGAACCTGCCCCTCCGCTAGGGCTGGAAGCTCGATCTCCTTCAGGGCGAAATTGTCGCTGGTCGGAAGCCCTTCGGGACGGCTGACCAGGTGCCAGGCTCGGGCCATTTGCATCTCCGCTGCTTGTCGCCGCTGCGATAGTCGCCGCGGCGCGCATGCGAAAGGCCCGGCAGCGCGTGCCGCCGGGCCTTCCAGTTCAACCGTTGGCTGGTTTGCGGCTAGCTCTCGTAGGTTCCCGAAAAGCTGCGCTCGAGGCTGGTATCCTCGCGCTCGTTGCGCCCGAAGAAGCCGCGCTTGTCGGCGTCTTCCCAGCGGCTCTTCGCTTCCTCGGCCGGCATTTCGAGCCGGACCTGGTCGCCTTCGACCGTCTGGACCATCGAACAATCGATCGCGTGGTGGCGGTTATCGTCCGAGTCGGACTTGGTCAGGACGATGTGGTCGCCCTTTACGCAGTCGACCTTCCCGACCGTCTCGCCGTCGCTCCCGACGACATCCATATGCTCGCGGATGCTGCCGAGATTCCGGCGCTTGCTCAGCCGGTTCTGCCGCCAGCTGCCGAAGTCGCTTTCGAAGCGCTCCTGCCGCTCTCGGCAATATTGGTCGTAGTCGCGATCGAGTTCATCGAGCTGACGCTGCCGCCACGAATGATAGTGGCGGTCATTGTCGCGGTTCCCGGTGAAGCGGGAATCGTCGCGCTCCGAGCGGGCATAACGGTCTCGATCCCGTCCTTCGAACTCGGATCCCCAGCCGCCGCTTCCGTAGCCGCTGCTGGTGCCGGCGCCGAAGGTCCCGCCGTAGCCGAAGCTCGGACCGGTCGGAGACATGTAGTCGGGAGTCGAGGTTCCGGCGAAGCCGCCGCGCGAGCTGAAGTCGTGGTCATAGCCGGCGTAGCCCATGCGCTCGTAGTCCTGCCCGGAGCGCGACCTAGAAGAGCGATGGTCGCGGTCACCCGAAGACCAGCCCATGGCGCGAGAAGACCCGCGGTTTCGGTCCCAGTCGCGCTCGCGATCGAAGTCGCGTCCCTGTCCGCGATAAGTGTAGCGGTCGCGGTCCCAGTCGCGGCCGAATCCGCGCTCTCGATCCATCCGGTCCCGGCGCTCGTCTTCGCGGCGCCGCCGCTCCGCCTCCTCGTCGCCGAACCAGGAGGCAACTTCGTCGCCGGCCCGTTCAAAGAAGCCGCGTTCGTCCCGGCGCCCGCGGTCGTGGTCGAAGTGTCTGCCGCTTTCGCGGCGCGTGTCGTAGCGGTCGTATGCCATCAGCATTCTCCTCGTTGGAAATCTGCGCGAGGACGGGAAACGCCCTTGCGTCGCACAGAAAAAAACGAACGGAGGAATGGCGCCGTTCCGGAATTAGCCCTTGAAATACGGCTGTTTTCGTCAGAGCGGGCAAGGAGTGCGGCGAGCGATTGCAAGGGGAGTGAACCGCCGCTAAGGGAGCCGCTCCGGAACCCGGAAAAACACCGGTTTTCCTGCCAGGCTGGCGGCGCGGGGCTGTAGCTCAGATGGGAGAGCGCTGCAATCGCACTGCAGAGGTCAGGGGTTCGATTCCCCTCAGCTCCACCAGCCTAACTCTCCTGGTCATCGCGGCTTTAGTAGCGGACGAGCGGGCAGGCTATCCCGGCGACATCGGATTGAAACTCGAACAATGCGCCGGCAAGCGGCTGCTTTGCCATGTCCGCGGCAGTCAGTTTCTGGGCCGCGGTCGTCGCCACCACGGTCCGCAAGTCGCCTCCACCGAAAGCGAGCTTGGTGATGTTGGCGACCGGGAAGCGCACCGTCTCGGCCAGCTCGCCGTCCGGCGAATAGCGCCGCGCCGCCCAGCCGCCGTAGAGGGCCACCCACAGATGACCTTCGCTGTCGATCGTCGGTCCGTCGGGGTTGCCGGCTTCCGGCTCGATGGTCGCGAACAGCCGCCTCGGCCCGACCGAGCCGTCCTCGGCGACCTCTGCGCAGTCGATTGTCCTTTCGCGGGTGTCGACGACATACAGGCGGCGGCCGTCGGGCGACAAAGCGGGGCCGTTCGTGATCGCGATCCCCTCGATGCCGGTCGGCCGGAGGGTGCCGCCGGCGAAGCAGTAGAAGGCGCCGGTCCGCCCACTCTCGCCGTCGTCCATCGTCCCGAACCACAAGCGGCCGGAGGGGTCGACCACGCCGTCGTTGAGGCGGTTGCCGGGCTTGTCGGGCTCGACCGCGACGATGAGCTCGAACCTGCCCGAGCGCTCGTCGAAATGGTGAAGCCCGCTTTGCAGCCCGGCGACGAAACCGCCGCGTTCCGCCGGAAGCACGAAGCCGACCTGT
>DATAKH010000083.1:0-6169 GCA_036261735.1 Sphingomicrobium sp. | reverse complement strand
AAGAAGAACCCGCCTTGCATGCCACCCGGCCTTGCAAAGCAGCAATTCGCGCTCGGCCAGCGCGTTCCGCTCGGGTACAACGGGCTGCTCGGCTACAATTCGGTGCCTTACGACCTGCGCAATCATTACGGCGCGCAGCTCGACCCCCGCTCACGCTACATCTACGACCAGAACTATCTCTATCGGGTCGATCCGCAGACCATGATGGTGCAGCAGATCCTCAACGCTGTCCTTCGGTAGAGACGTTCTCGGAAGCGCCCTCTAGGGAATTGAGGGCGTTTTCGTCGATGTTCGCAAGCGTGTCAGGAGCGGAATCGAGCATCTCGGCAGCGTTATCCAGTTGACGGTTCTCCTCGGCGGAGGGGCTCGTCCCGTCGCTGCAGGCACTTGCCAGGAGCGCCAATAAAAAAGGGCCGCATGCCAATAGAGGCATGCGGCCCTTGTTCATGTCCGAACGGCCTTACTCGGCGGCGTTCTCGACGGCCTCGCCCGCGTTCTCGACCGCTTCCTGAGCGTTGTCGATCGCGTTGCCGGCGGTGTCGAGCGCGTTGTCGGCGGCATTCTCGGTGTCGCTCATCGCAGCGTTCATGTCGGCGTCGGCCGCATTCTCGGTGTACATGTCGTTCGTCGCCATGTCGTTGTTGGCGTCGGTGTTGTTCGCGCACGCGGCAAGGCCGAGCGCGAGGACCGTGACGGTCACTGCAACTTTCTTCATGATCGTTCCACTCCCTCAATTAGCCCCTGTTGGGCCGTGGGCTCGGCCTGGCACGCGAATCGTGCAGGCCAGCGCGGGGCATTACAGACGCTGGGACGGTCGCGCAAATGTTCGCGCGGACTGTCCTGCGCGCCGCTGGCCGCCGGGCGCCACGGGCCGCGTCTTCGCGTTGACCATATAAAGAATCCTTTATATGCCCTCGACGCAGATGGATACGCTTCCGCTCGCCGAATTGTTCCAGTCCGTGTCGGACTCAACGCGCCTGAGAATCCTCGTCCTTCTGGCGCGGATGGAGCTTTCGGTCGGCGAGCTCGCGCAGCTGCTCGACCAGAGCCAGCCGCGCGTATCGAGGCACGTCCGAATCCTCGCCGAGGCGGGGATCGTCGAGCGACGCAAGGAAGGAAGCTGGGTCTTCCTGGCGCTTGCCGATCCGGACAGGACCGGCCCCCTACTGAAGCTGGTCGAAGCCTGGACCGACCCACGGAGCGAGGCTGTTCTGGAAGAGGATTCGGCGAGGCTCGCAGCGGTCCGCGCCGACCGGGCCGAGGCCGCCGAGCGCTATTTCGCTTCGCATGCCCAGGTGTGGGATTCGATCCGCTCGCTCCATGTCGCCGAAGCCGAGGTCGAGCGGGCCGTCGGCCGCGCGCTCGGAAGCGAGGGCTTCGGGACGCTCGTCGATGTCGGCACGGGCACCGGCCGGATGATCGAGCTGTTCGGGTCGCGCGCCCGGGAAGCCATTGGGATCGACCGCTCTTCCGATATGCTCCGGCTCGCCCGCGCCAAGCTGGAATCGGCCGGGGTAGCTTCCAGCCTTCGCCAGGGCGACATGTACGCGCTGCCGCTGCAGAACGGCAGCGCCGACTGCGTCATCATCCACCAGGTGCTCCATTATGCCCACGCGCCGGCCGATGCCATTGCCGAGGCCGGTCGGGTCCTCGGGCCGGGCGGGACCTTGCTGGTCGTGGACTTTGCCGCGCATGAGCGGGAAGAGCTTCGAACCCGCGATGCGCACCTGCGCCTGGGCTTTGCCGACGAAGTGATGGACGGCTGGTTCGGCGCCGCCGGCCTTGCGATGGATCATGTCGAGCATCTCGAAGGCGGAGAGCTCACCGTTACTATCTGGCGCGGTGTGAAGCGGGTCGCAAGCGGTGCCGAAGGGACTAACGTCCGAAGGCCGAGGGCAGCATGAACGGCGAACCGCTCGAGCAGCTGAGACATCACGAGCCGCTATTCGCAAAGACCCGTGGCGACATCGCCGTCAGCTTCGAATTCTTTCCGCCGAAGACGGAGAAGATGGCGGACACGCTGTGGCAGTCGATCCAGACGCTGGCGCCGCTCAACCCCAGGTTCGTCTCGGTGACGTATGGCGCCGGCGGCTCGACCAGGGAACGGACCCACGCGACGGTCAAGCGAATCCTGGAGGAGACGCCTCTTACTCCCGCCGCACACCTGACCTGCGTCGGTGCGAGCAAGGGCGAAGTGAACGACATCGCCCGCGAATATTGGGAGCTGGGGGTTCGCAACATCGTCGCCCTTCGCGGCGATCCGCCCGAGCCCGGGGGCAGGTACCGGCCGCACCCGGAAGGCTATCGCGACGCGGCCGAGCTCGTGGCCGGCCTCAAGACGGTCGCTCCGTTCGACATTTCCGTCGCCGCCTATCCCGAGATTCATCCCGATTCTTCGTCGCGCCGGTTCGACCTCGACAATTTGAAGCGCAAGGTCGATGCGGGTGCGGACCGGGCGATTACGCAATTCTTCTTTTCCGCGGACTGTTTTTTCCGCTTCCGCGACGAAGCCGCGGCTGCGGGGATCGACATCGAGATCGTCCCGGGAATCCTGCCGGTATCGAACGTGGCGACGACGCGTCGCTTTGCGCAGAGCTGCGGAGCGTCGATACCCGACTGGCTGGACCAGCTGTTCGAGCGTCTCGACGATCTGCCGGCGGCCCGGCAGCTGATCGCCGCCACCGTCGCCGCTGAATTGTGCGGCCAGCTCTACGCCGGGGGAGTCCGCTGCCTCCACTTCTACACGCTCAATCGCGCCGAGCTCAGCTACGCGATCTGTCATTTGCTTGGAGTGCGGCCGAAATGAGCGGCGCTGCGGAATTCCGGGCCGAAGCGGCCAGTCGGATCCTGATCAAGGACGGCGCCTACGGAACGCTTATCCAGGCCGAGAAGCTCTCCGCCGAGGCCTATTGCGCCGGGCTCGACCTGAAAAAGGACCAGAAGGGCAACAACGACCTTCTCAACTTGACCCAGCCGGACGTAGTTCGCTCGATCTGCCGGCGCTTCGCGGAGGCGGGAGCTGACGTGTTGGCCACAAACACGTTCAATGCGAACCGAATCAGCCAGTCCGACTATGGAGCCGAAGCGCTGGTTCCGGAAATCAACCGCGCCGCGGCGCGCATGACTCGCGAGGTCGCCGACCGCGACGGCTGCAAGCGCTGGGTCGCAGGTGCGATTGGTCCGACCAACAAGACGCTGTCGTTGTCGCCCGACGTCAACGATCCCGCCTATCGCGAAGTCGACTTCGACACGGTGAAGGCAGTCTATCGCGAGCAGGTGGACGCGCTCGTCGAGGGAGGAGTGGATTTCATCCTGGTCGAAACCGTGTTCGACACGCTCAACGCCAAGGCAGCTATCATGGCGACGCTTGAGGCGGAGCAGGCGATGGGGCGCGAGCTTCCGCTGATGATTTCTATGACGCTCACCGACCTGTCGGGCCGCAATCTGTCCGGTCATACCGTCGAAGCGTTCTGGGCATCGGTTCGCCATTCCAAGCCGCTGACCATCGGCCTCAACTGCTCGTTCGGAGCGGCACAGCTGCGGCCGCATCTCGCGTCGCTTGCCGCAGCTGCCGACACGCTGGTCATGGCTTATCCGAACGCCGGCCTTCCGAACGACCTCGGTGAATATGACGAAGCGGCAGCGGAGACTGCCGCGCAGGTTGCCGAATGGGTCCGCGACGGCCTGGTCAACGTCGTCGGCGGCTGTTGCGGGACCACTCCGGCGCATATCGCCGCAATCGCCGAAGTCGCCAAGGGCAAGCCGCCGCGGAAGATTCCACAACCGCGCCACCAGACGCTGCTCGCCGGCCTCGAGCCCATGGTGATTGCCGCGTGAACGAAGCCGCCGAGGTCATCGCCGATCCGGATTTCAGCGCGGCAGGAGCCGGCGCCCGCTTCGTCAACGTGGGCGAGCGGACCAACGTCACCGGTTCGGCCAGGTTCAAGAAGCTGATCCTCGCCGGCGACTACGACGCCGCCGTCGAGGTCGCGCGCCAGCAGGTCGAGAACGGGGCACAGATTATCGACGTCAACGTCGACGAGGCCTTGCTCGATTCAGAAGCGGCGATGACCACCTTCCTCAAGCGCATCGCCGCCGAGCCCGACATTGCTCGAGTGCCGGTGATGATCGACAGCTCCAAGTGGAGCGTGATCGAAGCGGGCCTCAAATGCGTGTCGGGCAAGCCCATCGTCAATTCGATCAGCATGAAGGAGGGCGAGGGGCCGTTCCTCGAGCTCGCGCGCAAGTGCCGGGCTTATGGCGCCGCGGTCGTCGTGATGGCCTTCGACGAGGTCGGCCAGGCTGACACGAAGAAGCGCAAGGTCGAGATCTGCGAGCGCGCCTACAAGCTGCTCGTCGACGATGGCACGGAGCCCGAGGACATCATCTTCGATCCCAATATCTTCGCCGTCGCTACGGGGATCGAGGAGCATCGCCGTTACGCGCTCGACTTTATCGAGGCGACGCGCGAAATCCGCTCTCGCTGTGCCGGTGTCCATATTTCCGGTGGCCTATCGAACCTCAGCTTCTCGTTCCGCGGCAACGAGCCGGTGCGCCGGGCGATGCACAGCATCTTCCTCTATCATGCGATCCCCGCCGGGATGGACATGGGCATCGTCAATGCCGGCCAGCTCGACGTTTACGACACGATCGACCCCGAGCTTCGCGAAGCCTGCGAGGATGTGATCCTCGACCGGCGCGACGACGCCACCGAGCGGCTCGTGGACTTGGCCGAGAAGTATAAGGGCAGCGACGCCGCAACCGAGAAGGCGGCGGCGGAATGGCGTTCTCTGCCCGTCGGCGAGCGGCTGTCCTATGCGCTGGTGAAGGGCATCGACGCCCACATAATCGAGGATACCGAGGAGGCGCGCCAAGGCGCCGAGCGGCCGATCCACGTAATCGAGGGGCCGCTGATGGACGGGATGAACGTCGTCGGCGACCTGTTCGGTTCGGGCAAGATGTTCCTCCCCCAGGTCGTCAAGTCGGCGCGGGTGATGAAGAAGGCCGTCGCCCACCTGATCCCGTTCATCGAGGCGGAGAAGGAAAAGTCCGGAGCGACCCAGGGCAAGGGCAAGGTTGTGATGGCGACCGTCAAGGGCGACGTTCACGACATCGGCAAGAACATCGTCGGCGTGGTCCTGCAGTGCAACGGCTTCGAAGTGATCGACCTTGGAGTCATGGTGCCGTGGCAGGACATCCTGAAGGCCGCCAACGACAACAATGCCGACATGATCGGGCTTTCGGGGCTGATCACGCCTTCGCTCGACGAAATGGTCACGGTCGCCGGCGAGATGCAGCGCTTGGGACTGGCCACTCCGCTCCTGATCGGCGGGGCGACAACCAGCAAGGCGCACACGGCGCTTCGGATCGATCCCGCCTACGAAGGCCCGGTGATCCACGTCCTCGACGCCAGCCGCGCGGTCGGAGTCGCCTCCTCGCTGGTGTCCGACACCCAGCGCGAGCCGCTGCTCGCGACGACCGCCGATGATTATGACAAGCTCCGCAAAGCGCGGGAGCGGAGCGGCCACAGCCAGCTGGCGACTCTCGAGGAGGCGAGAGCGAACGCTTTCCCCTACGATCCGTCGGGACAGGCGCCTCCGCCGGCGATGCCTGGACTTCATCACATCGGCGAGTGGCCGCTTAGGGACTTGAAAGCGTCGATCGACTGGACTCCGTTCTTCCGCGCGTGGGAACTTGCCGGCAATTATCCGGCGATCCTCGACGACCCGGTGGTGGGCGAGAGCGCCACCAACCTGTTCAAGGATGCTCAGGCGATGCTCGACCAGATCATCGCCGAGCGCTGGGTGACTCCCAAGGCCACCGTCGGCCTGTGGCGTTGCAGGCGCGAGGGCGACGATATCCTCGTCCTGGCCGGCAACGACTGGACCCGGCTGCCGATGCTCCGCCAGCAGGTGAAGAAGCGCGAAGGCCGCCCGAACATGTGCCTAGCCGACTTCATCAACCCGGAAGGCGAGGACTGGCTCGGCGGGTTCGCGGTCGGGATTCACGGCCTCTCCGCCCATCTGGCGCGGTTCAAGGCGGAGAACGACGATTATTCCGACATCCTGCTCAAAGCGCTTGCCGACCGGCTTGCCGAAGCCTTCGCCGAGCGGCTGCACGGCCATGTCCGCGAGTCGGTCTGGGGCTATGCCGGCACCGAGCATCTGAC
>DATAKH010000040.1:0-9088 GCA_036261735.1 Sphingomicrobium sp. | reverse complement strand
CGGCGCTTCTGCCTCGCCGTTGCGGAAGCGGAGGAAATGCTCCTTGCCGTCGCGCCAGACGGTGAGCTCGAGCCATTCGGAAAGCGCGTTGACGACGCTGACGCCGACCCCGTGAAGGCCGCCGGAGACCTTGTAGGCATTTTCGTCCGAGGTGTTGTCGAACTTTCCGCCGGCATGGAGCTGGGTCATGATGACCTCGGCGGCGGAAACGCCCTCGCCCTTGTGGACGTCGGGCGGAATTCCGCGGCCATTGTCCTCCACCGAGACCGAGCCGTCGGCGTTGAGGGTGATCAGGATCTTGTCGCAATGGCCGGCGAGCGCCTCGTCGATGGCATTATCCGAGACCTCGAACACCATGTGGTGGAGGCCCGAGCCGTCGTCGGTGTCGCCGATATACATTCCGGGCCGCTTGCGGACCGCGTCGAGGCCCTTAAGCACCTTGATCGACTCGGCGCCGTAAGCATTCTTGTTGGGATCTGTTGCCATGGGCCAGATATAGGGTTTTTCACTCAGAAGTCACGCGCGCGTACGCGTGCGCGCGCGTGAGGGAATGGATAAAAACGGGTGAGGACCCGTTCGTCGACTGACCCCACCAGCCGAATCGGGGGTCCTTCTACTTCTTCTACTTTGTGAGCTTTGCGGCCTGGTCGAGCGTCACCAGCCGCAAAGGAAGGAGCGTCGAGCTTCATCGCCCATGCTGAAGCACAGACGGGTGGCTGTAGGACAGCAAAAAGCGCGGCGCTCGGCCCCGAACTCCGCAACGGGTGGGAAGCGGACATTAGCGGCTAGCGACACCGCGCTGCCGAAATGGTAATGGCCGCCGGCGACCCTGTGCCTGGGGCGGTCGCCGTCCGCGCCATGCGTTCGGCACGGTTCAGGGGAGACAACCAATGGTGAAGCCGGTCAAGTTCGCGCATGTCGTCTATATGACGCGGCGCTTCGACGAGATGATTTCGTGGTACCGCAACGTTTTCGAGGCCGAGATCGTCTATGAAAATCCGGCGCTCGCATTCCTGACCTATGACGACGAGCATCACCGGTTCGCGTTCGCCAATCTCGACATCTTGAAGCCTGGCGACGCGCCTCGCGATGACAGGGGCGAAATCGGCGTGAACCACGTCGCCTACACCTACCGGAACGTGAGCGACCTGCTCGACACCTATGCGCGCCTGAAGCGCTCCGGAATCACCCCCTATTGGCCAGTCCATCACGGGACCACGCTGTCCCTCTACTACGCGGACCCCGACGGCAACCGGATGGAGTTCCAGGTGGACGTCGGAACGGTCGAGGAAGCGGCCGTGCTGATGAAATCGCCCGCCTTCGCCGCCAATCCGGTCGGCGTGATGTACGATCCAGACGAGCTGCTGGCCCGTTTCGAGGCCGGCGAAGCGGAAGCCAGCCTCATCGTCCAACCGATGGGGCCACCGTCGCCGATCCCGGCTGCTCACGGGATGACGTAAGCCCCTTCACCCTCGGCAATGCCCACTTTTCAGGCGAGCGGAGGCGATCCTTCTCGCACCGCCGATCGCCTCGGCTGCACCCACCCCCGGACCCTCCCTTCCAGGGAGAAAAGGATAAGACGCCCTATCGTTTAACGTCCGCGGCCTAGCCAGCCCGCCTGCGCTGGCTGCCGCGGCGGCGCTGGCCTGACGGGCGCGAGCCCTGGGGCCTGTGCGCCGGGTGGCGGTTGGGGCGGTGGTCGCCGGAATGGGTACGGCCGCGGCCACCCTTCGCGGGCGCTGCGGGCTTGAGCGCCCTAGTCGCTGCGACAGTTGAAGCGAAATCGGCGGGCAGGGCGTCGACGGCGAGCTTCTGCCTGGTCAGCCGTTCGATATCGCGCAGGTTGCCGCGCTCGTCGGGCGAGCAGAATGCGATGGCGATGCCGGTGGCGCCGGCGCGCGCGGTGCGGCCGATGCGGTGGACGTACTGCTCCGGAACGTCGGGCAGGTCGTAGTTGACGACGTGGCTGACGCCCGGGATGTCGATCCCGCGCGCGGCGATGTCGGTCGCGACGAGCACCTTCACCTCGCCCGAGCGGAAGGCGGCGAGCGCGCGCTCGCGCTGCGGCTGGCTCTTGTTGCCGTGGATGGCGTTGGCGGGAATCCCGGCCGCTTCGAGCAGTCGGACGATCTTGTCCGCGCCGTGCTTGGTGCGGCTGAACACCAGCGCCCGCTCCACCGGGCTCGACTTGAGCGTGTGGATCAGGAGCGCGGTCTTTTCCGGCTGGTTGACCTGGAGGACGCGCTGCTCGACCCGCTCGACGGTGGTCGCCACCGGCGCGACCGACACTTCGGCCGGATTGGTCAGGTAACGGTCGGCCAGGTCCTTGATCGCCTTGGGCATGGTTGCCGAGAAGAACAGGGTCTGGCGCTTGCGCGGGATCAGGCTGACGATCCGCTTCAAGGCGTGGATGAAGCCGAGGTCGAGCATCTGGTCCGCCTCGTCGAGGACGAGGATTTCGAGCTCGCCGAGGCTGAGGACGCGCTGGTCGATCAGGTCGAGCAGGCGTCCGGGCGTGGCGACGAGGACATCGAGGCCGCGCGAGACGGTGCGGACGCTCTTGCCGTTGGCGACTCCGCCGAAGACGACCCCGACCGATAGGTGCATGAAGCGACCGTAAGCCTGGGCGCTGTCAGCGATCTGCGAGGCGAGCTCGCGGGTCGGGGCGAGCACCAGCATTCGGGCATTGCCCGGGCGCGGGCGCCGGTTGGCTGCGGCGAGCCGCTGAAGCGACGGAAGCATGAAGGCCGCCGTCTTGCCGGTACCGGTCTGGGCGATGCCCAAGAGGTCGCGGCCGCTCAGGACCGTCGGAATGGCCTGGAGCTGGATCGGCGTCGCTTTCGAATAATCTTTCGCGGCGAGCGCATCGAGAAGGGGCTTCGAGAGCCCGAGTGACATGAATGACATTGTCTGGAATCCAATATGTGCGGGCGATGCGCGTTAAGCGCACCGCGAGCGGGTCAAAAGAGCGCCCCGCGTGAATAGGAGAGCAGGAATTCGAGGCGCGGGCCGGTTACCGCTTAAAGCGTTGAGCCGATCACGCCGCTTGAAAAAGCGCCTCGTGTTGCAGTGCGATATAGGGGCGAAAGCTTAAATGTCCATCCTTCGCCTCAGGCCTGCGGTTCGAAGCGCGCCAAGAGCTTCAGGTAGACCGGGACCGCGCTGATCAGAAACAGGGCGACGAGGAGCGGGACGGAGGCGGACTCGCTGCCGCTTCCGAGGGTGGAGATGCTGGTCCCGGTCTGAACGTAGATGAAGGTCGCAGGCGCGAGGCCGGCAACGGTCAGCGGGACGTAGGTAGCCGGCCGCATGACCGTCAGCCCCATCGCCAGGTTGACGAGCCAGTAGGGCACCAGCGGGTTCAAGCGAAGGATCAGCAGGTAGAGCGCGCCGTGCTTTTCGACGCCTTGGTCGATGGCTTCCATTCGCCGGCCGAGCTTTCGCTTCACCCAGTCGCGGAAGAGGTAGCGGGAGTCGAAGAAGGCGATCGTCGACCCGATCGAAGATGCGACCGTGACGATGACCAGCCCCGGCCAGAAGCCGAACAATGCTCCGCCGGTCACGCCGAGCACGGGAGCCGCCGGGAAGCAGAGCGCGGTCGCGACGACGCACAGGGCGAAGAATGCCGATCCCCACAAATAGGGCCGGGCGTGAACCAGTTCGGCAAGCCAGTCGCGGCTGTGCCTCAGGTTGTCGATCGAGAACCAGTCACGCGCGGGCGACAGCAGCCCGCCGGCGACGACCACGACGACAAGCACGACCAGGACGCCACCCGCCACTTTCCGCCGATCCACGATTCACTCCCCGTTGTGTCTTCACCTGCTGAAGCAAGCGCTGTGCCAGCAGCGGGAATCGTGAGAAATGCGGCGAATTGCACCGCTTGGCTGGATCGCCAGGACAGGGAGTCGAGGGTGAATTCCGCCAGCTTTCGGGAAGGGACTTGGTGTGTTGCGCTACTAGGCCACCAGGGCAGCGGGCGTCAGCCCTGCTCGACGAGCCCCGGCTCGACGTGGAAGCGGGAGGCGGCGCCGATCCCGTCGAACAGCGCGGCTTCGGTCGCCGTCATCCACACCTGCCCGCGGCCCTCGAGGCGCGCAAAGAGCGCGGCCCGGCGCTTCGGGTCGAGGTGCGCGGCGACTTCGTCGAGGAGGAGCAGCGGCGGCTGCCCGCGCTTGTCGGCGACCAGCTCGGCATGGGCGAGCACGAGGCCGAGGAGTAGGGCCTTCTGCTCGCCGGTCGAGGATTGCGCCGCCGGCATCGCCTTGGCGCGGTGGGTGACGGTGAGGTCCTGCCGGTGCGGGCCGACCAGCGTCCGCCCGACCGCCGCGTCGCGGGTGCGGCTATCGCGAAGCTCGGCCGCCAGGTCGCCGCCGGCCCAGCCGTCGAGCGCCAGCGCGGCTCGGGCGAACTGGTCGTCGGGGGCTTCGGAAGTCCGCTCGCCAAGCGCGGCGACCGTTCGCGCCCTCGCATCGGCTATCGCCGCGCCATGCTCGGCCATCTGCGCTTCGAGCGCTTCGAGCCACGACGCGTCGGCACCCTGGGGCTCGGACAGGAGCTTGTTGCGCGAGCGCATCGCCGCTTCGTAGCGCGCGGCATGGCGGGCGTGGCCCGGCTCGAGCGCGAGCACCAGCCGGTCGAGGAATCGGCGGCGCTCGCCGGCCGGGCCGGTGAACAGCCGGTCCATCGCCGGGGTGAGCCACAGGACCGACAGCCACTCGCCGAGCGAATTGGCGGACGCCGGCGCGCCGTTGATCCTGACCTGGCGCCGCTCGGGAGAGGCGGTGGTCGTGCCGGTACCGATGTCGATTTCGCCGAAGCGTGCCGCAACCGCGAAGGCGCCCTGTCCCGCCTGCCGGGCCATGTCCGACAATGCCGCCCCGCGAAGCCCGCGGCCGGGCGACAGGAGCGACACGGCTTCGAGCAGGTTCGTCTTTCCGGCGCCGTTCTCGCCATGGAGAAGGACGAAGCCGGGCCGCGGCTCGATCAACGCGTCGGCGTAGGAGCGGAAGTCGGTGAGGGCTAGGCGGCTGACGTGCACGCCTTCGTCTAGCCGCTACTGTTCCCTTCGGTCGATGACTTCGTAATGGGTCGCGCGTTCGTCGAACCGCTTCAGCACCGCCCGCGCCGCCTCCGGCACGTGGCTGACGCTATAATCCTCGCCGACGAACGCCTTGATGGAATCGAGGCTGTCGAACCACATGAGGGTCTGGAACTCGACCTCGTCGCCAAGCTCGCGCCGCATCAGGTCGATGTGCCGGAAGCCCGGGATTTGGCGCGCCTCGATGGCGGGGATCACGTCCTGGTGGACGATGCGCTGGTAGGCATCGGCATTTTCCGGCGTGGTCCACCCGCGCCAGACTCGGCAGATCATCACACCCGCATCGGCATCAGGACATAGAGCGCGTTCGACTTGTCGTTCTCGCGGAGCAGGGTGGGGGCGGCCGCGTCGGCGAGGTGGACCTCGACCGTGTCGCCCTCGATCTCGCCCAATATGTCGAGCAGGTAGCGCGCGTTGAAGCCGATCTCGAGCGTGTCGGCGCCGTAATCGGCCGGAAGCTCCTCGGTCGCGGTGCCGCTTTCGGGCGACGTGACCGACAGGGTCACCTTGTCGCGGTCGAGGCTCATCTTCACCGCCCGGGTCTTTTCGCTGGCGATGGTCGAAACCCGGTCGACGCCGGACGAGAAGGTCTTCGGGTCGAGCTTCAGAAGCTTGTCGTTGGCGGTAGGGATGACCCGGTTGTAGTCGGGGAAGGTGCCGTCGATCAGCTTGCTGGTAAGCACCGCGCTCCCGAGCCCGAAGCGGATCTTGGTCGGCGACAGCGACACTTCGACCGTGCCCTCGACCTCTTCGAGCAGCTTGCGGAGCTCGGCAACGCATTTGCGCGGCACGATGATGTCCGGCATCCCGTCGGCGCCGTCGGGCTTGGGCAGGACGACGCGGGCGAGGCGGTGGCCGTCCGTGGCGGCGGCCTTGAGCTGGTCGTCGGCGAGATGGAGGAAGATGCCCATCAGATAATAGCGGGTTTCCTCGCTCGAGATGGCGAAGCGGGTCTTGTCGATGATCTGGCGGAGAGTCGCCGCAGGAAGCTCGAAGCTGGTCGGCAGCTCGCCTTCGGAAATGACCGGGAAATCGTCGCGGGGAAGAGTCGACAGGTGGAACCGCGAGCGGCCGGCCGAAAGGTGCATCTTGCCCTCGGCGACATTCAGTTCGACCTGGCTCCCCTCGGGCAGTTTGCGGACAATATCGAACAGCGTGTGGGCGGGGACGGTAGTCGCCCCCGCCTGCTCGACGTTGGCGGGCACGCTCTCGTCGACCTGGAGGTCGAGGTCGGTCGCCATCATCCGCATCGAATTGTCGTCGCGCGCTTCTATGAGGACGTTGGACAGGATCGGGATCGTGTTCCGGCGTTCCACCACCGATTGGACGTGGGCGAGCGCCTTCAGGAGTGTCGCCCGTTCAATCGTCGCTTTCATTGCGCGCCCCTCGCCCCGTCAAAGCCATGGTTCGGCTTGTTATAGCGAGCGAGAAGCGCCTTGCCAGTGGGTAGCTGCGCGAATTCCGGAAGTTACTGGGCCGGCTGTTGCTCGCCGCCCCCGGCGGAAGCGCCGGCCGGCGGAGCAAGGACGCCATCGATGTCGTGAATGACTCCGTTGGAGGCCTTGATGTCCGCCTTGGCGATCGTCGCTTTGCTTCCATCCGCGCCGGTGAGGACGATGTTGGAGCCGTCCTTGGTCGCGGTCAGCGTTTCGCCGCCCATCGTGGCGAGCGCGGCCTTGCCGCCGTCGCCATTGTCGATGGCCTTGGAAATATCATCGGCGAGGATCACGCCGGGAAGGATGTGATAGGTCAGGATCCGCGTGATCTGAGCGCGGTTGGCGGGATCGGCGGGATTGGAAATCGCGTCGCCCTCCACCTTTCCGAACGCATCGTCGCTCGGGACCAGTACGGTGTACGGGCCCGGCCCGGCAAGAGTTGCGTCGAGGCCGACTGCCTTGGCCGCCTGGAAGAACCTGCCGTTCTGGTCCACCGAAGCCGCGATCGTCTGGTCGCCCGCGGCTTCCTTGGCTTCGCCTGACTGGTCGGGAGCGGCGTTCTCCGACCCGGACTGGCCGCAGGCGGCCAGGGCCAGCGTTGCCGCGCACAGGCACAGCGGAAGCGTCTTCAACATACGCATGCCTCCTGAAGAAAAAAACAATACGGCCCCGCAACGCATGCGGGGCCGATTGCGATCCATGATGGATCAGGTCAGTGCCGAGACGACCAGCGCCGTCACCAGCTGGGTCGCCGGATCGACCCTGTAGATGGAGCCATTCGCGTAGCGGTACATGGCGTCCGGAGTGTCGTAATATTGGGTCCGGTACGCATAAGGCACGTTATAGGCGCCGTAACCGGCCGGAAGCGGCTGGCCCACCGTAAGCCCCGGCGACAGAAGCGAGGCGATGGCGGTGATCAGGCTGGTCGACGGATCGACCTGGTAGATCGCGCCCGGTGCATAGCGGTAATAAGCGTTCGGCGTGTCGTAATAGAGCGGCCGGTACTGGTACGGCACGTTATACGCTGAATAGGTCGCCGGAAGCATCTGCCCGTAGCCGTAGCCGTAGCCGAGCATCGGGTCGACGTCCTCGATCAGCCCGGTGTACGGATTGACCTCGTAGATGTACCCGTTCGCATAGCGGTAGTTGTTGTTGGCCATCGCCGGGTAGAACGGCTGGTACGCCATCGGCAGGCCGTAACTGTTGTAGCTGGTCGGGAAGACCTGGCCGGCGGTCATGCCGAGGCCGAACAGCGGCAGCAGCGAGCTGACGACGTCGTTGCTTCGGTTGACCCGGTACATGTAGCCGTCGCCGTAGCGGTAGTAATAATCGGGCGTGTCGCGATAGACGCTGCGCAGACGGTTGGGGATGTCGCGAAGGCTGACCCGGTCGCCAAGCACCCGCACACGCTCGCCGACCAGATTCTTGGCCTGGCCCGGAGGCATGCAGCGAACCGGCTTCTTCGCCAGTCCCGGCGGGCACCCGCCGATTCCATAGCCCTTGGCGTCCGCTGCGAAGCGGCGGCCATCGCGGTCGCGGCGATCGATTTCACGGACCCGAACCACGTCGCGGCGGTCGGCAATCCGTTCGAGGCGATCATCGCGGCGCTCGCGCGTCTTGTCCTGCGCCTTGAACCGGCGCTCGGCGACCTTGCGCTGCTCCTTCGCGCGCTGGCCGTCGGCCTTCTGCCTGCGCTCTGCGGACTGCTTGCGCACCTTCTGGGCCTTTTCGGCGCGCTTGCCGCGCGCCTTGTCCTGCTGGGCGAAATGCTTGCCCGACTTCGCGCCACGTTCCTTCTGGACGTGTGCGGACTTCGCACCCCTGTTCTTATCGGGCCCTGCGGTCGCCGGGGCGGTAATCGCCAGAGCGGCGACGCCTGCCGCCAGAATCAACCTGGTCATGTCAAAAAACTCCATCGTTTCACGATATCAACGAAGATGTCGGGACCGGCGTTCCTCGTCGCAAGGGTGCTTCGTCGGCCCGAGCCAGCATTTCGGCGCAATAGTGTGAACCGCAGATTTCCGCGGCGTTCAGGCTTGCGGCGAGTCCTCGACCCAGCCCTTTCGGAGCCGGGATACGGCGAAGAACATCAGCAAGGCGGCAAGCAGGTAGAAGCCGACGACGCTGACAGTCGCGTAGCGCAGCGCCTCGGTGCCGAAGCGCGCCTTGAACAGGTCCGAAAGGCCGCCGATCAAAGTCGGGCCGACTCCGAGGCCGATCAGGTTGTTGATCAGAAGGAAGCTTGCCGAAGCGGTCGCCCGAAGCGGGCGTTCAACGAGGTGCTGGACTGCGGTGGTGACGGGGCCCAGCCAGAGGATGTTCAGGGCATTGGGGATCAGCAGCAGAGGCCAGGCGATCCACAGGCTGGGCGCCATCAGGCCGACCACGAACATCGGCGCGGTAATCAGCCACGCGATTGCCGGCAGCTTGGCGTACCAGGAGCGATCGCCCTGACCGAGCCTGTCGGCGAACCAGCCGCCGGCGAACACCCCGGCAGTGCCGCCGATGAGAAAGATCGAGGCCAGGAACTGGCCGCGGCCGATGATGTCGAGGC
>DATAKH010000067.1:0-1897 GCA_036261735.1 Sphingomicrobium sp. | reverse complement strand
TGAAGAAGATGTGGCCGCTCATCTCGCCGGCGAGCGGGGAGCCGGTCTCCTTCATCTTCGACTTGATGAGGCTGTGGCCCGTCTTCCACATCAGCGGATTGCCGCCGAGCTCGGCGACCCGGTCGAACAATATCTGGCTGGCCTTGACGTCGGAGATGATGACCGAGCCGGGCAATTCCTTCAGCACCGGTTGCGCGAGCATCATCATGATCTGGTCGCCCCAGACCACTCGGCCGGCGGAGTCGACCGCGCCGATCCGGTCGGCGTCGCCGTCGAAGGCGAAGCCCATATCGAGATGCTTGTCGCGGACCAGCGCCTTGAGGTCGGCAAGGTTGGCCTCGACCGTCGGATCGGGGTGGTGGCTTGGGAACGTGCCGTCGATTTCGGGGTGGATGACGAAATGCTCGCCGGGTAGCTTCTCCACCAGCTTTTCGACCGCCGGCCCGCCGGCGCCGTTGCCCGGGTCCCAGCCGACACGAAAGCCCTTGCCTCGGAAGTCCTGCACCAGCCGCTCGACGTAGGCGCCGAGCACGTCCGCGTTTTCGGCCATTCCGCTTCCGTCGCTCCACGCGCCCGCTGCGGAGCGGCGGCCGAGCTCCTGGATTTCCTCGCCGAAAACCGAGCGGCCGTTGAGGAGCATCTTGAAGCCGTTATATTCTGGCGGGTTGTGGCTCCCGGTGACCTGGATACCGCCTTGGACGTCGAGAACCTCGGTCGCAAAATAAAGCATGGGGCTGGCGCCGACGCCGATCCGGACGACGTTCAGCCCCGTTTCGAGCAGGCCGTCGACAAGCGCTCCTTCCAGCTCGGGGGAATGAAGCCGGCCGTCGCGCCCGACCGCGATCGCCCTCGCGCCTTCGTCCGCCGCAAGCGAGCCGAAACTTCGGCCGAGCGCCCAGGCGTCTTCCTTGGTGAGGGTCTTACCGACGATCCCGCGGACGTCATATTCGCGGAGAATGGTGGGGTTGAAGCTGTGCGTCATCGCGCTGCCTTACGCAGCGTGGGCGATTTGGTTCAACCGGCTGCGGCCACCTTCTGCTCCGGCTCGGTCCCGGGAACGCCGAGGCCGGAGACCATCTCGCGAAGCTCCTGCCGGGCGGTGATGTGGCCGATCCCGACCTCGCCTAGCTGCTCGAAATCGAGGAGCGTTAGGCCCTTGGGGAACAGTTCGCGGTAGATCACGCGTTCGCCGAGGCCCGGGATGACCCGGAAGCCGACCCGCCGCGCAAGCTCGTCGAGCGCCGCTCCGACCCGGCGAAGGTTGTGCGAATCGATGTGCTGGAGGCGGTTGCGAAGGACGACCCAGTCGACGCTCTTGCCGGTTGCCTTGGCGCGCTGGGTGCGGCTGTTCCAGATCAGCTCGGCATAGAAGCTCGGCTTGGTGACCTTGAAATTTTCGGGGTGAACCTGGCCGATGAGGTCGAGGTCGACGAAGCTGTCGTTCATCGGCGTTACCAACGTGTCGGCCTTCAGGATCGCTTCTCGGGCGACCGGATCGTCGCGCCCGGGCGTGTCGATGACGACGACCTCGGCGTCGGAAAAGTTGCCGATCGCGGCCTCCAGCGAAGTGCCGTTGTCGAGCACCGCATATTGCGCCTGCGGGAGGTCCTTTTCGAGCCGTCGAATCGTCGCGTCGCGGTTTTCGAGATAGCGCGTCATCGTCCGCTGCCGGCTGTCCAGGTCGAGCGCGGCCACACGGCTCCCCATCGCGGCGAGCGCGACTGCGGTATGGACTGCGGTCGTGGACTTGCCGGTCCCGCCCTTTTCGTTGGCGAATACGATGAAATGCGGCTGGACCATTCCGGCCCCCCTTGAACTTGACCCCCCGCGCGTCGAGAAGCGCGGCCCGACCCGCAGCTTACCGGAGGCGAATCCGCGGTGCAAACAGTCCGTGACA
>DATAKH010000062.1:0-13544 GCA_036261735.1 Sphingomicrobium sp. | reverse complement strand
GGAGTCCATGGGCGGCCAGTCGGGGCAGCAGAGCGAATTCGGCCAACAGTCCGGGCAGACGCAGGACTCACAAGGCGGGCAGCAGGGCGAGGCGCAGACCGACGTCGCCGACCGCACCGGCGAGCGGGGCTCGGCTGAGGGCGGATCCCAAGGCGGTTCCACCGGCGGCTTCGTCGGTTCGCAGGACAGCGATTCGAGCGAGTACCTGCAGGAAGGCAAGACCGAGCAGGCGGGCTTCGCCGAGCAGGGCCGCGGTGCGCGCGAAGACGAAAGCGACATCGAAGGCAGCAGCGAGCGCGACCGAAGCCGCTCGAGCGACATCGAAGGCAGCAGCGAACAATAGTCGCTCCCGCCAATTACCAAGGCGCCGCGCCCTCCGCATGGGGCGCGGCGTATTCTTTAGGCGGCGACCTTCGCCAGGAAGGCGCTTTCGCGGGCCACTAAGGGCGCGAAACTCGGCCGCATCAGGATCCGCTTCGTGAAGCCGACCGTCTTGGGCCAGCGGGCCGGGTCAATCTCGACCTTGAGATGCTGCAGGTTCGCAAATGGGCCGGCGACGGCGATATCGGCCAGCGTGAGCGTGTCGCCAACCAGATAGCCCTCCCCGTCCGGGGCAACGCTTTCGATATAATCAAGCACCTTGGGAAGCTCCTCCCGCTCGGCAGCGTCGGCTACGGCGAGATCGCCCTGGCGCTTCAGGAACAGCGGCGCGACCACCCGGTTGAAGAACATCTTGGCCCCGCAACCGGCGAGGATCGTGTCGGCGAATTCCTCGAACCAGATGCACTTGCCGCGAAGCTCCGGGTCGCTTGGAATCAATGCCGGCTCAGTATGTTTCGCCTCCAGATAATGGATGATCGCGCTGGAATCGGCGAGATAATAGTCGCCGTCGGCGAGCCCCGGCATCTTTCCGAACGGGCTCGCCTTGCGGAATTCGGGGTTGGGATCGCCGGGGCCGACCGGCTGGATATCGAACTCGATCCCCTTCTCCGAGCCATAAGCGATCACCTTGCGGACATAGGGCGACAGCGACGAGCCGTAGAGAATCATCAGCCAAATCCTTCTCGAGCAGCGGATACCTGCGCCCGCCCGTCCGTTGGTTCCCCACGAACGGGAGCAAGCGATGAACAGCATTAGCAGTAATTCGGACTCAAGGCGCGATCTCGAGGACGTGCTTGAAGAGGAGCCGCAATCGAAGCGCGGCAAGCAGGGCCAGGCGGCGCATGGCGGCGACCAGGCCGGGGCCAATTCGGCCGACGGCGGCAAGCCCCAGGCGCCACAGACCGGCAATCCCCGAGCCGACGACCGCCGGCCCAGTTAGGAGACGAACAGATGCGCAGGAACAGCGGCAAGGACGAGAGTCGCGATCGCTTCCTCGATCCGACGGTCAAGGGGCACGAGCGCGAGCGCGGCAAGAGCGGCACCGCGGTGCTCGACCGGGACGCCAACAAGGGAGAGATTGAGGACAACCGCGGGCAGCGCACCACGGGCATGGGCTCGAACGCCCGGAAGACCGGAACGAAGGGCGAGGATCGCTAGCGAATTCGGTAGAAGTCGGCGATCCGATCAAGGGCCAGGGCAAGGACGACCTTCCCGGCGCGCGCCGGCCAGCCGAGCGCGGTCTCGGCTTCGCGCATGCCTTCGCCCGAGCAGACCACCCGCCACAAGATATCCGACAGGCCCGGCCCGGCCGCCTCGACGGCTCGCTCGAAACGCCGCCTGGCGTCGATTTGGGCCGCGGCGAGGTCGGGCGCTCCGCCCGCGCCGCCCCGCTGGCGCCCGACCGGGGCGGCATCCCACTGCATCGTGATTCTCGCGGACAGGCCGCCGCGCTGCCAGTCCGACCGCAGGTGCTCGCCGGCATCGAACTGACGGCGAGTGACCAGCCCGCGCGCGAACAGCCAGCCGAGCGGGGATTCGGCGGCATTGACGGTCACCGACCGAACGCCACGCCGGCCCGCACCCCTTAAAGTCTCGCCGTCCCGCCCGATCGCCCGCTCCACCAGCATTCGTCCGTTCTCAATCCGCGCCATTTGTTGCTCCTCGTTCATCCGATTCGCCCACCTCTTGCCACATGGGCAAAACTGTAGGACAGAGAGAAACCGAATTGGTTAGGGGGACGGGGTGTGATTACTAGGATTCGCGAGGTGCGCCGGGCGCGTGGAATGACGTTGGACGAGGTCGCGCGCGCATGCGTCCCGCCCACGACTCCGCAAACGATCGGACGCCTCGAAACCGGGAGCCGGACCGTGTCCGTTGGTTGGCTCAATCGGATCGCGAACGCTCTCGAGGTCGATGCCGCGGACCTGGTCGAAAGCGGCGGGGAGAAGATGGACGTTCCGGTCGCGGCGATCGTCAGCGCAAATGGCGCGAATGCCCCGAAGCGGACCGCGATCGTCGTCCCGCCGCGCCCGAAGGCCGGCGATATCGCGGTCACCGTTTCGGCAAGCGCCGGCGATTACCGCGCCGGCGACGAAATCTGGTGCGAAACGCTTCAGCCGGAGGAATTCGGGCGCGCGCTCAATCGCGACGTTCTCGTGCCCCGCCCCGGCGGCCGATTCCTGTTCGGCCGGCTGATCGGCCGCGAAGCGCCGAACGAAGGGGAGTCGAGCGGCAAGCTTCACCTGCTCCCGCTCGGTGCTGGAATGCGCCAGCAGGTCATCACCAATGCGCCGTGGCTGGCGATGGCCGTGAAGCTGGTTCGGAGCCTGTAACCGCCTTCTCCGTTTTTCGACGATGTTCCTGTTCTTTTCGAACCGTGCCGGTTGCCTGCTGTCGCTGCTCGTCAGCGCCGCCGGTACGCTCGTGCTACTGCTCCTGCTCGGCTGGATTCGCCTCTAGGCCTTCTTGACGAGGCTCCGGCGCATCCCCACTGCAGCAATCGCATGGGCGGTTAGCTCAGTTGGTAGAGCATCTCGTTTACACCGAGAGGGTCGGCGGTTCGAGCCCGTCACCGCCCACCATCCCGAAGCGCAGGACGCGGATCAGACTACCGCCGGGCGGCCCACCTCCGCGAAGTAGCGGCGCATCGCGGCGCTGGCGTCGCGCGACAGCTCGACGAAGACACGGCGGCCGTCATGAGGGTCTGCCCGCCTGACGAACAATCCCTTGTCGGTCATGCTTTTCAGCCAGCGAAGCGCCGTCGTGGCCGGGACCGCGGCGGCAATGCACAGGCTGGAGACCGGCACCCGCAACTGCGCGATTTCGGCCTGGAGCAGATCGAGAAGCATGTCCCAGGCGGGATCGGCGAACAGATCCTCGGAAAAGAAGCGGCCGCGCAGCCTGCGCGCGCGGATTACCGAGCGAACGGTGTCGGCCGAAACGTCGGGAATTTCGTCCTCCACGGGCTTGCGCAATTCGGCTTCCGGTGCGGCCGGAACGGTCGAAAGCCGGGCCAGCGTCGCGGCGATCCGGCCGACCTCGTCGCTCAGCTGGCGAAGCCGCTCCGCTCCGGGATCCTTCGAGACGTCATTGGCCCGCTGCGGCGCATTCGCGATCGCAGTCGCGGTCGCGAGCGATGCCACGCGCTCGATCGGGTCCGCATCGACGACGAACTGCGACGAGCCATCGAACAGCCGATCGCCAAGCAGGTCGATTAGCTCGGACGTCAGCGAAACAACGGCGCCGAAGCGTCGGCGCTCCACCCGATCATCGACATCGTCGAGCAGGCCTTCAAGTTCGCGGCCGCAATCCCGATCCACTTCGATCCAGATCGCCGACGCAGATGCCTGCTGCGAAAGCCGCTCGCGTGCCTCCGAAATGCCCAGCCGCGCAGCGACTCGAGCGCCCGATGCCGCGGCCGTCTCGCTCGCTCTGCGCATGGCCGCGTCGCTGGTGGCCGCGATTAGCAACGGCGGCGGTCCGTCGTAGGAAAAACTCGTCTCGGTCATAAGTGCATCCATGGCCAAACTCCTTGGCTGGCGGCACCGAGCATATTCACTTTAGATAACCGGCATAGCGGAGAAAAGTCAGACGGTTTCGGCTCCATAATGGAGCAATCTCCGACCGCACCTAAGTTGATTTAATGTAATGTGAATTCGTGGGGAGTGGACGAGTCGCGAGCCCGGGGGGGCCGAATGGAACAGATTGCAATGCGCGCGGCGTGGCTCGCGCAGCTTTCAGACGCGATCGAGGGTGCGCAACGCCTCGCCTGGCAACTCGGTACGCGACATCACCCATCGCTGGAGGCGCGCGAGCTCTACGGACGGCTTGAGGCCGCCCGGATCGAGCTCGAATCCCTTCGCGGAGTGACGAGTAACCGCCGGGCGGGAGAACTCCCCGACTCAGAGTGGCTGGAGACGCTGGGATGGAACGGGCCAATCCCCGAACCGACGCCCTAGACGCCCTCCGGGACGTCGCCTCCGCCTGAGAAAGGATGCAGGAACGGGCCGATCGGCGGCGCTTTCCACCCGGCGGTGGCGACGAAGCCGCGGTTGAGGAAGGCGTGCTTGCCGTAACCGAGCGGCTCCCCGTCCGGGCCGTCCACCTGGCCGCCGGCGGCGAGCAGGACGGCATGGGCGGCGGCGGTGTCCCATTCGCTGGTCGGCGCAAGGCGCGGGTAGATGTCGGCCTTGCCCTCGGCGACAATACAGAACTTCAGGCTCGACCCGATCGCGGCATAATCGCATTCGCCCACGGCCTTTGCGAGATAATCGGCGGTCGGCTGGTTGAAGTGGGACTTCGAGGCGACTGCGGTGATGGCTTGGCCTCGCTCGCGGGTGCGAATTGCCCGGCGGCCTTTCGAATCTTCCATCCAAGCTCCCTCGCCGACGATTCCGGCGAAGAGCGACCCGCGGGCCGGTGCGAAGACGGCGCCGAGGAGCGGAGTGCCGTTCGCGATCAGCCCGATGTTGACGGTGTAATCGTCTCCGCCGCGGATAAATTCCTTTGTCCCGTCGAGCGGGTCGACCAGGAAATACGTGTCGCTGAAGTCGGGGATGCGGCCAGCCGCGACCTCTTCCTCGGCGACGACGGGGACGCCCGGCGCCGCCTTCGCGAGCGCGGCAAGGATGATCAGCTCTGCGGCGCGGTCGGCGATAGTGACGGGTGATTGATCCGCCTTCGATTCGACCTCGAACCCGCCCTCGACGATCTTCAGGATTGCCTCGCCCGCCTCGGCCGCTGCGACTGCAATGTCTGCGAGAAGCTGCTTCCGATCGGAAATCAACGCGGTGCCATTCTGATTCCGCCGTCCAGCCGAACCGCTTCCGCGTTCAGGTACGGGTTCTCGACCATGAAGCAGGCGAGCCGCGCATATTCCTCCGGCTGGCCGAGGCGTTTGGGAAACGGCACCTGCTCACCCAGCGCATCCTGGACCTTGGGCGGCATCATCGCCACCATCGGAGTCTTGAACACGCCGGGGAGGATCGTGTTGACGCGCACCCCGTCGTTCATCAGGTCGCGGGCGATCGGCAGCGCCATCGCCAGCACCCCGCCCTTGGAAGCCGAATAAGCGACCTGGCCGATCTGCCCGTCCTGGGCGGCGACCGAGGCGGTGTTGACGATGCACCCGCGCTCGCCGTCCTCGAGCGGGTCGAGGTTCATCATCCCGAACGCGCTGTGCGCGATGCAGCGGAAGGTGCCGATGAGATTGATCTGGATGGCGAGCTCGAACTGCACCATCGGGTAGAAGCGCGGTTCCTTGGTCTCCTTGTCGCGGCCGACGGTCTTGGCGGCGTTGGCGACACCTGCGCAATTTACGAGCACGCGCTCCTGCCCGTGGGCCTCGCGCGCTTTCTCGAACGCCGCGGCGACCGCTTCGTCGGAAGTCACGTCAACTTCGCAAAACACGCCGCCGATTTCGGATGCAACCTTCTCCCCCTTGTCTTGGTCGCGGTCGAAGATCGCGACCTTGGCGCCTCGCTTGGCTAGCTCGCGGGCGGTGGCTTCGCCGAGGCCCGATGCGGCCCCGGTGACGACCGCTGAAATGCCGTTGATGTTCATTTCGTCTCCTCTGGTTCGACGCGCGCGAGGACGGCGCCCTCGACGACCTGCGCGCCCTCTTTCGCATTGAGCTCCGCGACCACACCGTCGAACGGCGCGGTAAGCCCATGCTCCATCTTCATCGCTTCCAATGTCAGCAAACGTTGTCCTTTGCTAACGTTTGCACCTTGTGAAATATCGACCGAAGCCACCTTCCCCGGCATCGGCGCTGTGATCACGCCATCGCTCGAGCCATGCGCTCCGACGCTTCCGCGAGCAGATAAATCGAAGCCGTAGCCCTGGCCTTCCCGAAAGACGATTACGCGATCAACGTCGGCGAAGCCGGAGATGTCCGGCATCTGTCCATCAAGGTCGACCGCCCTGAACTCGCCGTTGGAGGCGAGGGCGACACGAGCGAGCGTCGGTGCGTTCAACCTAAAGCCGGATGGTCCCGGCAGATCCGCATCGGCTTCCCCCGCCAGCCAGGCGACGGTGGCCGCACCTCGCCAGATTTCTTCATCCGGCTCAGGATCTGGAACGAGCGCGTCAAGGCGCCGTTCGATGAAACCCGTGTCGATCGCCGCGTTGCAGAATTGATCGGAGGTAAGCGCGTTGAACAGGAACGCGGCGTTGGTCCTGACTGGCCACACCTCCACGCTATCCAGCATCGTTGCAAGTCCGTCTATCGCTTCGTCGCGGTCGTCGCCCGAGGCGATCAGCTTTGCGATCATCGGATCATAGTAAGCCGAGATCGCGTCGCCTTCCTCGACTCCGGTTTCGACCCGCCCGTCTTCGCCCAGATCGAAATGATCGAGCTTCCCAACGCTTGGCAAAAACCCCTTAGCCGGGTCCTCCGCGTAGAGCCGCGCCTCGATCGCCCAGCCGGTGATCGATAATTCGTCCTGCGCCCTCGGAAGCTTTTCGCCCGAGGCGACGCGGAGCTGCCACTCAACCAGGTCCTGGCCAGTGATCTCCTCCGTCACCGGATGCTCGACCTGCAGCCGCGTGTTCATCTCCATGAACCAGATTCGGTCCGCGCGGAGGCCTTCGCTAGCGTCGGCGATGAACTCGATCGTCCCGGCGCCTTCGTAATTCACCGCCTTGGCGGCACGCACAGCGGCGCCGCAGACGGCTTCGCGGGTCTCCTCGTCCATGCCCGGCGCCGGCGCCTCCTCGATCACCTTCTGGTGCCGCCGCTGGAGCGAGCAGTCGCGCTCGAACAAATGGACGACATTGCCGTGGCTGTCGCCGAACACCTGCACCTCGATATGGCGCGGCGAGGCGATGAACTTCTCGATCAGCACGCGGTCGTCGCCGAAGCTCGACGCCGCCTCGCGCTTGGCGCTGTCGAGCGCATCGTCGAAGCCCTTGGCGTCGTCGACCCGCCGCATGCCTTTGCCGCCGCCGCCCGCAACCGCCTTGATCAGCACCGGGTAGCCGATTGCGTCGGCTTCCTTTTTCAACCGCTTCGGGTCCTGGTCCTCGCCGAGATAGCCGGGGGTTACCGGAACGCCCGCGTCGGCCATCAGCTTCTTGGCCGCGTCCTTGAGCCCCATCGCGCGGATGCTGGCCGGCTTCGGGCCGACCCACACCAGTCCGGCGTCGATCACCGCCTGCGCGAAGTCCGCATTTTCCGAAAGGAAGCCGTAGCCCGGGTGGATCGCCTCTGCTCCGGTCTCTTTCGCCGCGGCGATGATCTTATCGCCGCGCAGGTAGGACTCGTTTGCCGGGCTCGGCCCAATGTGCACCGCTTCGTCCGCCATGCGCACATGAAGCGCCTTCGCGTCGGCGTCCGAGTAGACGGCGACCGTGCGCACGCCGAGTTGCCGCGCCGTGCGGATCACTCGGCACGCGATCTCGCCGCGGTTGGCGATGAGCAGGGATCCGATCACTGCGCGGCTTTGGGCGTTTGTTTGTCGCGCGCGTACGCGCCACATTTCGGATCGCCGGGAAACCGTCCTTCCGGGTCGGGCCAAAGCAGTTGCAGCCGCTCCGCTGTCCTGGGCGTGCCGCTATGTTCGGCATACCAGTCCGCCATCGCGAAATAGGGAGCCGTAAGGTCGTCCACCCGCTGCAGACGAGCCGGCAGGTCCTTGAGAACCTTGTTCAGCTCGACACCGTCGGCCGGCCGGATTTCGCGTTCCCAGCATTCGGCGATCGTGTCGCGCAACATGCCGAAGGTCCGCTCTGGATCGAGCCCGAAGCAGATAATCTCGGGCCAGCCGGCGGTCTTGGTCAAACCGACGGTGTAGGTAAAATATTCCGGGGGATCGTCGGGGCCCGGGACGTAGTTCACCGTGAACCAGCCGTTCTGCTCGACGCCGTCGACGATCTGTTGCTGCACTGAATTCAACATCTTTACATCCTGAACACGCCGAACGACGGCCTTTCCGCAATGGGCGCGTTCAGGCACGCGGCGAAGGCCAGCCCGAGCACATCCCGGGTCTGCGCGGGGTCGATAATCCCATCGTCCCACAGCCGCGCCGTGGCGTGCCAGGGGTTGCCCTCCGCTTCGTAGGTGTCGCGGATCGGTTGCTTGAATTTCTCGGCCTGTGCGTCCGTCCACTTGTCGGCGTCGCGGTGGACGGTGGCCAGTACCGATGCCGCCTGTTCTCCGCCCATCACGCTGATCCGGCTGTTGGGCCAGGTGAACAGGAACCTGGGAGAATAAGCGCGGCCGGCCATCCCGTAATTGCCCGCACCGAAGCTGCCGCCGATCAGTAATGTGATCTTGGGCACCTGCGCTGTCGCGACGGCGGTCACCAGCTTGGCGCCGTGCTTGGCGATTCCTTCCGCTTCGTACTTCCCGCCGACCATGAAGCCGGAGATGTTCTGGAGGAACAGCAGCGGAGTCCGCCGCATCGCCGCCAGCTCGATGAAGTGCGCGCCCTTGACCGCGCTCTCACTGAACAGGATGCCGTTATTGGCGAGGATTGCGACCGGCATTCCCCAGATGTGCGCGAAACCGCACACCAGCGTCGACCCGTAAAGCGGCTTGAACTCGTGGAATTCGGAGCCGTCGACGATGCGCGCGATGACCTCGTGCACGTCGTAGGGCGCGCGGACGTCCTCGGGGATGATGCCGTACAATTCTTCGACATCGAAAGCGGGCGGCCGCGGCTCGCGCATCTGCAGCCCTGCCCCGCGCTCCTTTTGCAGTGTCGAGACGATGTCGCGAACGATTGTCAGCGCATGTTCGTCGTTCTCGGCGAGATGATCGACGACCCCGCTCTTGCGCGCATGGAGATCGCCGCCGCCCAGATTCTCGGCTGAGATCTCCTCGCCGGTCGCGGCCTTCACCAAAGGCGGGCCGCCAAGGAAGATCGTCCCCTGCTCCTTCACGATGACGCTCTCATCGCTCATTGCCGGGACATAGGCGCCGCCGGCGGTGCAGCTTCCCATCACGCAGGCGATCTGGGCGATGCCCTTCGCGCTCATTTGCGCCTGGTTGTAGAAGATGCGGCCGAAGTGATCGCGGTCAGGGAAAACCTCGGCCTGGTGCGGCAGGTTGGCGCCGCCCGAATCGACGAGGTAGACGCACGGAAGACGGTTCTGCTCGGCGATTTCCTGCGCCCGCAAATGCTTCTTCACGGTCAGCGGGTAATAGGTCCCGCCCTTCACCGTTGCGTCGTTGCAAATGATCATCACCTGCCGGCCGGACACCCGGCCGATTCCGGCGATGATCCCCGCACCGGGCACCTCGCCTTCGTACATGTCGCAAGCGGCGAGCTGGCCGATCTCGAGGAACGGCGAGCCGGGGTCGAGAAGCCTTTCCACCCGATCGCGTGGAAGCAACTTGCCGCGCTCGACATGGCGCTTTCGGTGCTTCTCCGGCCCGCCCTTCGCCGCTTCGGCAACGTCGCCCCGCAACTTGTCGACAAGCCGCCGGTTATGCTCGGCGCGAGCGCGATATTCGTCGCTGTCGCGGTCGATTTTGGTATCGAGCTTTGGCGCGCTCATCCGCTCCACAGGTCCGTTCGTAGAATTGCCCTGCCGTTCGCCTAGCGGCTGCGGCAGCCATTGCAAAGCGCGACCGCCAGCGGCAGTTGCGCGTCCGACACCGAAGCAAAAGGACTCCGCATGAGAAAGCCCCTGCTCCTGATCTTTGCGTCCGCGATCGCTCTAAGCGCGTGCAACACGCAAGCTCCGACCAACGAAGCGCAAACGCAGGCGCAGGGAACCGAACTCGGCATCGTCCCGGCGGCGATGGATACGTCGGTCAAGCCGGGTGACGATTTCTACATGTACGCGAACGGCGCATGGATGAAGGCCACGGAAATTCCGGGCGACCGCTCGTCCGTCGGCGCGTTCCTGATCGCCGACGATGTCCGCGAGAAGAACACGCGCGAGCTGTTCGACGACATCCTCAAGTCCAATCCCGACGCCGGGACCGACGAAGGTCGAATCGCCAATTACTACAAGGCCTATCTCGACACCGCCGCGATAGACCGCGCTGGAATGGCGCCAGCCAAGGCGGATCTCGACGCGATCGCGGCAATTTCGAACAAGCAGGAGCTCAGCACGGCTATTGGAAAGTCGCTCCGCGCCGACGTCGACCCGCTCAACGCGACCAATTACCAGACCGATAATTTGTTCGGGGTGTTCGTCACCCAGGGGCTGGCGACTCCAGGCGAGCAGCTGCCCTACCTGCTGCAGGGCGGGATCGGCATGCCGGAGCGCGAATATTATTTGTCCAGCGACCCCGAAATGGCCGCCCTTCGCGACAAGTATGTTCAATATGTCGAGACGGTGATGAAAGCCGCCGGCAATCCCGACCCCGCCGGCGCAGCAAAGCGGATCATGGCGCTCGAGACCATGATCGCGCAGGCACATGCCACGCGCGAGGAAAGCGAGGACTTCTCCAAGGGCGCCCAGGTCTGGACTCGCGCCGAGCTGGAGAAAAAGGCGCCGGGACTCGACTGGACCGCCCTGCTCAATGCGGCACAGCTGGGGAACGTGGCGAAATTCGACGCTTACCATCCCAATGCGATCCCGAAGCTCGCTGCGCTCGTCGGCTCGCAACCGCTCGACGTGTGGAAGGAATGGCTGGCGTTCCACACGCTCAACCAGCACACGAGCGCCCTTCCAAAGCCGCTCCGCGACGCGTCCTTCGCCTTCTACGGGACCGCGCTAAGCGGGACGAAGGAGCAGCGCCCGCGCGAGAAGCAGGCGCTTAACGCGACCAGCGGAGCGCTCCAGGACGCGGTCGGCAAGGCCTATGTCGAGCGCTACTTCCCGGCTTCCGCCAAGGCGGAGGTCCAGCGAATGGTCGACGGTATCAAGGCCGCTTTCGCCAAGCGCGTTCAGGCGCTCGACTGGATGGCGCCCTCGACCAAGGAAGAGGCGCTGAAGAAGGTGAAGTCGATCGTCGTCGGAGTCGGCTATCCCGACAGCTGGCGCGATTATTCGAAGGTGACGATCAGCCCGACCGACGCTTATGCGAACCAGAGCGCCGTCCGGCTTGCCGAGTACCAGCACCAGATCGCGAAAATCGGCAAGCCGATGGACCGGTCCGAATGGTGGATGCCGCCGCAGCTGGTCAATGCGGTCAACCTGCCCGTCCAGAACGCGCTCAACTTTCCAGCAGCGATCCTGGTCCGGCCATTCTTCGATCCCAAGGCCGACGCCGCGTTCAACTATGGCGCAATCGGCTCGGTCATTGGGCATGAGATAAGCCACAGCTTCGACAATAACGGGGCCCTGTTCGATTCCACCGGCAAGCTCCACAACTGGTGGACTCCGGAAGATTTGAAGCGCTTCGAGCAATCGGGCGCGGCGCTTGCGGCCCAATATGACAAGTACGAGCCGCTTCCGGGGTTACACCTCAACGGCAAGCTGACGCTGGGGGAGAATATCGCCGACGTCGCCGGCCTCGCGGCGGCCTACGAAGCCTATCGCGACAGCCTGGGCGGCAAGGAAGCGCCGACGATCGGCGGGTTCACCGGCGACCAGCGCTTCTTCATCGCCTACGCTCAGGCCTGGGCGTCGAAGATGCGGGACGCGTCGATGCGTGCGCGGATCGCCACCGACGGCCATGCCCCGGGCCAGTACCGGGCGCTCACCGTCCGTAACCTCGATCCGTGGTACTCGGCATTCGACGTCAAGCCGGGGCAGAAGCTGTACCTGAAGCCCGAAGAGCGCGTGAAGGTCTGGTAGCGACGCGACGTCTATTGCGGCCGCTCTGCGCGAGCTTTGAGGTAAGCGTAGAGCGAGTCGCGCTCTTTTGGCGTGAGGCGAGAGAAACGGTTGCGGGCAACTTGCCCCATCAACGGGTTCTTGAACTTTCGCCCTCCGTTCGGAACGCCTTTGGTGATCAGCGTCTCGAACTCCTCGCGCGAGTATCCGCCCGCGGTGACAAGGTCGGGCGTGTCGTCCCCACCGCTCAACTCTGCCCCGTGGCACTCCGCACAGGTGACCATCGTGATGTAGCGACCGAGCGCGTATTGCGGCCCGGCGTCGAAAGGGACCTTTGAGCGGTCGCGAACCACCGATTGTGCTGCCGGTAGGATTTTGCCGGACCGTATCATCTCCAGTGCGTCCGGCTCCCACGGCAGCCTTGGCTGCGTCGGAGCGCCGCCGGGCTTGAGCGACCGGAGATAATCGACGACGGCCGAATAATCGCTGTCGCTGAGGTGCTGGAATATCTCCGAAGGCATCGCCCAGACGTTTTTACCGTCGGTTCTCTCGCCGTGGCGTATCAGGCGCTCGAGTTGCGCATCGGAATATTTGGGTACGTCGCGAGTCAAATTGGAGGCGTAAAGCTCGTAGAAGCGCTGGCCGCGGAGATCTTGGCCGTGGCAGCCCCGGCAGCCGAGAACCCTCGCCAGTCGCTCGCCATGTGCGATCCTGGCGGAGGCCTCGGTGACCTTCGCGCCCTCGAAGGTGATTTCCGCGGGCTGCGCGGCCTGTGCCCGTTCCGGCGCCTTGGAACAGGCCGTCAGTAAGAGAAATGCAATTGTGCCGATAACGCGCATTTGCCCTCTCCCCCAAACGCCGAAATTAGCGCAGCGCGAGGGGCTTAGCGAGCGCTAAGCGCCGATCAGCTCACGCCCTATGAGCATTCGGCGGATTTCGTTGGTCCCGGCGCCGATATCGAGAAGCTTGGCGTCGCGGTAATAGCGTTCGACCGGCCAGTCCTTGGTGTAGCCGGCGCCGCCGAGCGCCTGCACAGCCTCGCTCGCGACCTTGACCGCATTGTCGCTGGCGAGAAGGATCGCGCCGGCTGCGTCGAACCGCGTCGTCTTCCCCGCGTCGCAGGCCTTGGCGACCTGGTACGCATAGGCCCGCGCGCTGTTGAGTGCGACGTACATGTCGGCGACCTTGGCCTGCATCAGCTGGAAGCTTCCGATCGGCTTTCCGAACTGCTTGCGGTCGCGGACGTAGGGCAGGACGACGTCGAGGCAGGCCTGCATGATCCCGATCTGGATCCCGGCAAGCACGGTTCGCTCGTAGTCGAGCCCGCTCATCAGCACCTCGACGCCTTTATTTTCCTCGCCGAGCACATTTTCGGGCGGGACGAAGCAATCGTCGAAGACCAGCTCGCTGGTCGGGCTGCCGCGCATTCCGAGCTTGTCGATCTTCTGCCCGATCGAGAAGCCTTCCATATCCCTCTCGATCAGGAA
>DATAKH010000055.1:0-8407 GCA_036261735.1 Sphingomicrobium sp. | reverse complement strand
GTTACAGCGACCGCGGTGGCTTCGAGGAGCGCGGCGGATTTGGCGGGAATCGCGGTTACGGCGACCGTGGCGGATTCGGCGGCGGTGACCGCCCGGGCGGCGGATTCGGCGGTGCCGCCGGCGGCGGCTTCCGAGGCGGCGGCGGAATGCCCCCCCAAGTCGTTGGCGAGGCAAAGGGGCTCGTGAAATTCTTCAATCCGCAGAAGGGCTTCGGCTTCATCGTCCGCGATGATGGTGGAGAGGACGTGTTCGTTCACATCTCGGCAGTCGAACAGGCGGGCCTGACCGATCTCGCCGACGGGCAGCCTCTCGAATTCACGCTCGTCGACCGCGGCGGGCGAGTCTCGGCGACGAACCTGCGGATCGAGGGCGAGCCGATGCCGGTCGAGCGCGGCGGCGGCGGCGACCGCGGCGAGCGGGGTGGCCCGCAGCGCCAGCTGACCGGCGAGAAGGCGGAAGGCACCGTCAAGTTCTTCAACGCGATGAAAGGGTTCGGCTTCATCCAGCGCGATGATGGCCAGCCCGACGCATTCGTCCACATCTCGGCCGTAGAGCGCGCCGGGCTGCCGACCCTCAACGAGGGCGACCGGCTAGCGTTCGAGCTCGAAGTCGACAGGCGCGGCAAGCATGCCGCTGTGAATCTCCAGCCTATCGGTTGATCCCACCCACCGCACCGATAGGTAAGAAGCGCCCGTCCGGCCAACACCGGGCGGGCGTTTTCTTGTTTTCAAGTAACCATCGACTCCAGGGTCGCAACGCGGTCGGCCTCGGCCGCCGGCTTGTCGGTGCGGATCCGGCTGATCCGCGGAAAACGCATCGCCAGGCCCGACTTGTGGCGGCTGCTCGAGTGGATCGAATCGAACGCGACCTCCAGCACAAGCGCCTTGTCCACCTCGCGAACCGGGCCGAACCGCTCGACGGTGTGGTTGCGCACCCAGCGGTCGAGCCATTTCAGCTCTTCGTCGGTGAAGCCGAAATAGGCCTTGCCGACGGGAAGCAGCTGTCCATCATCGGCCCAGCAGCCGAAGGTATAGTCGGAATAGAAGCTCGAGCGCTTCCCCGACCCGCGCTGCGCGTACATCAGGACGCAGTCGGCGGTGAGCGGGGCGCGCTTCCACTTGTACCAGAAGCCCGCTTTGCGCCCCGGCACATAGGGGCTGTCGCGACGCTTGAGCATCACGCCTTCGATCGCTGAGTCGCGGGCATTGGAGCGGATGTCCGAAAGCTCCTCGAAATCCCGCGCCTCGATCAGGCCCGACAGGTCGAAGCGGTCGGTATCGAGTTTCGGGACGAAGGCCTCAAGCCGCCTGCGACGGTCGGTCCAGGGCAGGCCGCGAAGGTCTTCCTCTCCTTCGAAGAGGATATCGTAGAGGCGGACGAAGGCGGGATATTGCTCACGCATCCTCGCGCTCACCGTCTTTCGGCCGAGCCTTTGCTGGAGGGCATTGAACGAGGCCGCGGCGCCGCCATGAACGTCGGCGCTGCCCTGGCCGGACCCGCGGACGAGAAGCTCGCCGTCGAGGACTCCGTCGCTCTCGAACGCCTCGGCAATCTCTGGAAAGCTGCCCGAAACATCGTCGCCTGTGCGGCTGTACAGGCGGGTCTGGCCGGCGGTCCGGACGAGCTGAATGCGAATTCCGTCCCACTTCCATTCCGCCGCATAATCGTCGAGCGAGACGACCGTCTCCTCGAGCGGGTGGGCAAGCATGAAGGGGCGGAACACCGGCACGTCGCGCGGCGTCGGCTGCGGTCTGTGCCCCTCTGCCCAGGCGAACAGCTCGGGATAGGGCGGGGCCAGTCCGTGCCACACTTCCTCGACCGCATCGACTTCTAGTCCGAACGCATTCGCCAAGGCCTGCTTGGCAAGCCTCGCGGAAACTCCGATTCGCAGATTGCCGGTGGCGAGCTTCAGCAGCGCAAAGCGGCCGGACGCATCGAGATGGTCGAGCATCTCCGCGAGCACCCGCGGCGCATTGACCTTGCCTGCGCTCGCCAGCCGCTCGACAGCATCGGAAATCGAGACGGTGCCGTCGTCCAGCTCGGGATCGCCGTCCGGCCCCGGCCAGAGCAGCGAGACGGTCTCGGCCATGTCGCCGACATAGTCGCGGCTCATGTAGAGGAGCACGGGGTCCACCCGCTCCTCGGCAACGGCGCGGACGGCAGCGCCCTTGACGGTCGGTATGCTGAGCGAGCCGGTCAGGGCGGCGAGCGCGATTCCGCGGTCGGGGTCGGGCGCTTGCTTGAGATAATCGCCGATCAGCTTGAGCTTGGTGTTGCGCGAGCGCGTGTAGGCGAGGTCGTCGAGGAGTTGCGAGAAAGCGCGCATGGGGCCGTAACGAACCCCCGGCGCGCACGGTTTCCCGGCTCAGTTCAGCCGAAGCGCGAGCGCCGCGAGGATTGCAGTGCGGTCGGAAGCGGAATGGCTGTCGAGCGCCTCGTCGACATGTTCCAGGCAGCAGCGGGTGGCGATCCGGTGGCCCGGGAGAAGCGCCAGCTGGGCAGAGCGGTGCATCAGGCTTTCCAGCGCGTCGAGCCCGTTGTCGGCGGCAATCTGCCGGATCGCATCCATTCGCGCGTGGATGTCGAGGGGCGACAGGCGCTCGGCACGGTTGCTGAACTCGGCGAGGCGTTCGCCGATCTGGTTCCGCACTGGCTCAAGCTTCTCGCCGGCCATGGCCTCGTCTTCTCCTGTTGAAGCGATAGTCGCCCATCGGGGTTAACGTGTGGTCAACGCGGGCGCTCGGCTTGACAAAAACAGCCCGCAAAGCCATGTGCCGCCCCGCGTGAAGCGGCACCCGGGCGTGTCGCTCTTTTCTTTTGATTTGGGACACTTCCGATGGCCAAGCCGGCAACCGTCAAGATCAAGCTCGTCAGCAGCGCGGATACGGGCTTCTTCTACGTGACGAAGAAGAATCCGCGCAACCAGACGGAAAAGATGAGCTTCCGCAAGTACGATCCCGTTGCGCGCAAGCACGTCGAGTTCAAGGAAGCCAAGATCAATTGACCGCGGCGGCCTAGCCGCCAGCCACTTATCCCGGCGCCGACCCGCGATCGAAGGCGGGTGCCATCGGCCCGGCATCCTCGATCCCCAGAAGCTCGTTCACCTGAGCGACGAATTTTGCCACCGAAATGGGCTTCGACACATAAGCCTGCGCCCCTGCGGCCCGGATACGCTCCTCGTCGGTTGCCGCCGCATAAGCGGTGACGGCCATGATCGGCACCTCCTTCAGCCCCTTGTCCTCGCGCATGAGGCGGATGAGGTCGAGGCCGGTGACGTGCGGAAGCTGGATGTCGGTGATGACGAGATCGGGCCCGAATTCGCGAGCCTGCTCGAGCGCGAAGCGGCCGTCGGTGACCGGACGCGGCTCGTGGCCATGCGCAGCGAGGAGGTCGCAGAACAATTTGACGTTCAGCGCATTGTCCTCGACGATCAGGATCTTGGCCAATTCACTATCCCCGCAACCGCTGAACCGAGCTTAGGGCATGGCTGAAGCGACGCCAACCGACGCGCACGCTCTCGCGCTCCTTGCCCTTGCTACAGCCGTTTCCGACGAACGGCGGGCGCGGCGGTTCCTTGACCTGACCGGAATCGGGACAGGTGAGCTTCGCGCTCGAGCAGCCGACCCGGCACTGCTTGCGGCGCTGATCCGGTTCCTTGAGGCGCATGAGCCCGATTTGGTTGCCGTCGCCGAAGCAATGGACCTGCCGCCGGAAAAGTTGGTAGCGGCGCGGCGAGACCTCGAGGAGCTGTAATGACGAAGACGATCCTGATCACCGGAGCGACCGCCGGAATCGGAAAAGCCGCAGCCCGGCGTTTCGCGAGCGGTGGCTGGAAGGTGGTCGGGACCGGGCGACGGGCGGACCGGCTGAAAGCGCTTGCCGACGAGCTTGGCGATTCTTTCCTGCCGCTCGAAATCGATATGCGTGAGCGAAGCGCGGTAGAGTCAATCGCCGAGTTGTCGCCTCCCTGGGGCGAAATCGACCTGCTGTTGAACAATGCCGGCCTGGCGCCGCCGACGGACCCGTTGCCTGAGACCGACTGGGAGCTGATCGAGACGGTCATCGGCACCAACGTGAACGGGCTGGTGGCGCTTACCCGCGCGCTGCTCCCCGGCCTCATCGGCCGCAAAGGCGCGATCATCAACCTGTCGTCGGTCGCCGCCACTTATCCCTACAAGGGGGGCGCCGTTTACGCGGGTACCAAGGCCTTCGTGCGGCAATTCTCGCTCGACCTTCGATGCGACCTTGCCGGCACGGGGGTTCGGGTCACCTCGATCGAGCCGGGGATGGTCGAGACCGAGTTCACGATCGTCCGCACCGGCGGCGACAAGGCCGCGTCCGATGCGCTCTACGCGGACATGGACCCGATGACGGCCCAAGACATTGCCGAAACGATCTGGTGGGTGGCCACTCTTCCGCCGCATGTGAACGTCAACGCGATCGAGCTGATGCCGACCAGCCAGAGCTTCGCCGGCTTCGCAGTCGCGCGCAAAACTTGATTCGCCAAGTCCAAACGATCAGGAGCGCCGAATGAGCATCGATGACCGCCTTGCCGAGCTCGGCATCACCCTTCCGGAACCTGCGGCCCCGGTCGCGTCTTACGTGCCGGCCGTCGAAATCGGCGGCTTGTTGCACATTTCCGGACAGATCAGCGTGTCCGAGGACGGCAATCTCATTACCGGTCGCGTTGGCGAGGACCTCAATCTGGAGAGAGCGACGGCGGCCGCGCGGCGCTGCGGGATCATGCTTCTGGCCCAAATGCAGGCCGCGCTCGGCTCGCTCGACCGCGTGGAGCGGGTGGTGAAGCTGGGGGTGTTCGTGAACAGCGCGGCCTCGTTCACCGACCAGCCGAAGGTCGCCAACGGCGCATCCGAGCTGATGCAGGAAGTGTTCGGCGAAGCCGGCCGGCACGCACGAAGCGCCGTCGGCGTTCCTGTGCTGCCTCTCGGAGTTGCGGTCGAGATCGACGCGATCGTCGCTGTGAAGCCCTAGTTCAGACGCGCTGCTATAGCGGCGAGGAATGGCCGACCGCGAATCGGAAGTCCTCGCCCGGATCGCTCCGGGAATAAGCGCGCTGGACGCGGCAGATTGGGACCGGGTCGCCGGCGACCATCCGTTCGTCAGCCATGCCTTCCTGCGCGCGCTTGAAGATTCGGCCAGTGTCGGCCCCGGAACCGGCTGGACCCCCGCACCGATTCTCGTGGAGGAGGACGGCAGGCTCGAAGCAGCCGCGCCCGCTTATCTGAAGACGCACAGCCAGGGCGAATATGTGTTCGACCACGGCTGGGCGGACGCGTGGGAGCGGGCCGGCCGGGCCTATTATCCCAAGCTGCAGGTGGCGGTGCCG
This sequence comes from Sphingomicrobium sp., assembly GCA_036261735.1. Classification (GTDB taxonomy): domain Bacteria; phylum Pseudomonadota; class Alphaproteobacteria; order Sphingomonadales; family Sphingomonadaceae; genus Sphingomicrobium. Next base: position 3,060 of record DATAKH010000055.1, on the reverse strand, counting down.
TTCACTCCGGTGTCTGGACCGAGGCTTCTCGGGTCGCGTCCGCAGCAGCTGCTCGCCGCGGTTGAGGCGGTAACGGTCCAGAACGGACTGTCGTCGGCGCATGCGACCTTCATCGAAGGCGCCGACGCGGCCGAAGCCGAGCGGCGCGGCTGGCTGATCCGCGACGGAATCCAGTACCATTGGCACAACCGTGGCTATCGTGATTTCGACGATTTCCTCGACTCGCTGACGAGCCGCAGGCGCAAGACGATCCGCAAGGAGCGGGCGGCGGCGCGCGAGGGACTGGAGTTCCGCGCCCTGACCGGCTCCGACATCGGGGCGGACGAATGGGACTGGATGTGGCGCTTCTACCAGGACACCGGCAGCCGCAAATGGGGGCGGCCGTACCTGACTCGCGATTTCTTCGACCGGATCGGGGCGAGCATGGGCGACAAGCTCCTGCTGTTCCTGGCCTGCCGCGGCGGACGCCCGATTGCGGGGGCGCTCAACGTCATCGGCCCGGACGCACTCTACGGCCGCTACTGGGGCACGGTCGACGAGATCCGCTTCCTGCATTTCGAGCTGAGCTATTACCAGGCGATCGACTGGGCCATCGGGCGCGGGTTGAAGTCGGTTCAGGCGGGTGCGCAGGGCGAGCACAAGCTTTCGCGCGGGTACGAGCCGGTGGTGACTCGTTCGGCGCATTTCATCGTCGATCCCGGCTTCCGGAGCGCGGTTGCCGATTTTCTCGCCCAGGAGCGCGTTGCGGTGGCAGGGGAAGTCGAGTGGCTCCGACGAGAGCTGCCCTACCGTTCCTCATCTTCGGAGTAGAGCGCGACCTTGCGGCCGTTCGAATCGGCGCATCCGCGATACATTCCCGGCGTGGTGAAGCCCCAGGCGGTCCCGCCGATCGCGCTCACTGCGATCAGGCCGCCTGTTCCGCCGAGGGACTGGATGTCCGCAAGCGTGTGCTGGAGCGCCTCCTGGAGCGACTGGCCTCCGTTCTTCACCAGCTCCGCGGCCTGGTAGGCTGCGAGCGCGCGGATGAAATATTCTCCGGCGCCGGTCGCCGACACAGCGGCCGAGCGGTCGTCTGCATAGGTGCCGGCGCCGATCAGCGGCGAGTCGCCGATCCGGCCCCAGCGCTTGCCGGTGAGGCCGCCGGTCGAGGTCGCCGCGGCGACATGGCCATCGCTGTCGAGCGCGACCGCTCCGACCGTGCCGTATTTCAGCTCGGCATCGAAATGGTCGCCTTTGGCGGCGATCATCTCGTCGAGCTGGCGGCGCCGCTCGGCGGTCGCGAACCAGCTGTTTTCGACCTGCTCCAGCCCCTGGTCGCGGGAGAATTGATCGGCGCCTCGTCCGCGAAGGAGGACATGCGGCGAATGCTCCTTCACGGCCCGGGCGAGGCTGACGGGATGACGGGTCTCCATGACCCCGGTTACCGCGCCGGCGGAACGGTCGCGGCCGTCCATGATCGCAGCGTCGAGCTCGTTGCGTCCGTCATAGGTGAAGACGGCGCCGCGACCGGCGTTGAAATGGGGGTCGTCCTCGAGCTCGCGGACGGTAGCTTCGACCGCGTCGACCGCGCTTCCGCCGTCGGCGAGGACGGCGGAGCCCGTCGCCAGCGCGTGGTCGAGGGCGGCACGGATTTCGCCGTCCTTCTCCGGCGTCGTCCCCGACCTTTTGATAATGCCCGCGCCGCCGTGGATCACGAGCTTCCAGTCAGTCTTGCGCATTGCGCTCCTTTGGACAGGCGCGGCGGCGAAGGGAAGGGCCGTGCACGATTTCGATTGACTCGCCAACTCACACAACGATATTAATGTGATATCAGATTAAGGGAGGCACTCATGTCGGCACAGGAGGCAATTGCGCTTCGACACAGCAGCGAACGGGCGGCATCGACCCTGAGCGGTTATCCGATGCTGCTGGTCGCGCTGCTCGGAATCGCAATGGACGCGTACGGGGTCGTTCGGCTGGCGAACGGCGAGGGCGAGATTCTCAGCTTCGTCCTTATCGGGGCCGGAGTGCTGGTCTTCACCCTCGCAGTCGCCGGGCTGTACATGCTCCAGCCGAACCAGGCGGCGGTGATCACCTTGTTTGGCGATTATCGCGGAAGCGACCGTTCGACCGGGCTGCGCTGGGTGTGGCCGTGGATGCTCCGCCCCAAGATCTCGATCCGGATTCACAATTTCACGTCGGACCGGATCAAGGTCAACGACCTTCGCGGGAATCCGATCGAGATCGCCGCCAATGTCGTGTGGCGGGTGAGCGATACCGCCCAGGCCATGTTCGACGTCGCCGATTACTCCGATTTCATCAAGGTCCAGATCGAAAGCGCGGTGCGGACGATCGGCTCGAAGTACCCGTATGACGACATCGAGCATCAGGAAGTCACCCTGCGAAGCAGCGCCGAGGTGGTGAATGCGGACCTGGAGTCCGAGCTTCAGGAGCGAGTCGCCAAGGCCGGGATCAGCATCGACGAATGCCGGATCATGCATCTCGCTTACGCCCAGGAGATCGCCCAGGCGATGCTTCGCCGGCAGCAGGCGGAGGCGATCATCGCGGCTCGCGCCAAGCTCGTTCAGGGCGCCGTTTCGATGGTCGAGACGGCACTGCAGCAATTGTCCGAGAAGGAGGTCGTCGAACTCGACGACGAACGGCGCGCGGCAATGGTTTCGAACCTGATGGTCGTGCTGTGCTCCGACCGCGAGACACAGCCGGTCGTCAACACCGGAACGCTATACCAGTAACGATAGCGGCGTGGCGGATTCAGGCGATCGCAAGGCATTCCCGCTTCGGGTCGACCCGGCTCTGTGGTCGGCGGTCGAGCGCTGCGCCGCCGCCGACCTGAGGAGCGCGAACGCCGAGGTCGAAGTGCTCCTTCGAGAGGCACTGACCGCCCGGGGAGTGAAGTTAAAGGCGCCGGAACCGCGCAAACGGGGACGGCCGGCAAAGAAGTAGGAGGACGACGATGTTCATGGCCTTTCACGCGAGCCCGGCTCACCGGCCGATACTGATCGCAGTGGCACTCTTGCTGCTCGCAACCGGGATCGCCGTGGCAGCCCTCCTGGGCTGACG
>DATAKH010000049.1:0-2246 GCA_036261735.1 Sphingomicrobium sp. | reverse complement strand
TACTCTGCATTTTTCGCCGGTGTTCCTGGTCAACCTGCGGATGTTCGCCGACGCGGGACGTTTTTTCCCCGCCTCGCCCTGGGCGAAGGGACTGCGCTTCTCGATCGATGTCGTGAACCTGACCAACGGTCGTCAGCGAGTCCGCGATTCATCGGGACACACTCCGCTCCAGTATCAGCCCGCCTACCGCGACGCGCTGGGCCGCACGATAGAGTTCGAAATCCGCAAGGTATTCTAAGTTTCGCCTGCGATGGCGATTGTTGAAGACGAAGGTCTGCTGTAGCTGATTGCGTACCGGAACGGCCGTCGCGAGTCGCGTCACCGTGCCCAAAGGTTTCACGCAGGACCGCAAGGTCCGCGCGTGGACTCCCTCGCTGGCGTCCCGGCGCCAGCGAGGGCAGTCTCTTCCGCACCGCCTCCCGCCAGCCTACATCCGTCCCATGCATTTCCTTGATCAGGCGAAAATCTATGCGAGCTCCGGCGCCGGCGGCCCCGGGGCGGTCAGCTTTCGCCGCGAGAAGTTCATCGAATTCGGCGGACCCGACGGCGGCGACGGCGGCAAGGGAGGCGACATCGTCTTCGAGGCGGTGCAGGGCCTGAACACGCTGATCGATTTTCGTTACACCCAGCACTTCCGGGCGCCGCGCGGCAAGGGCGGGGCAGGAAGGAACAAGACGGGCGCGGGGGGCAAGGATCTTGTCATCCACGTTCCCGTCGGGACCCAGATCCTCGCCGATGACGAGGAGCGTTCGTTAATCGCCGACCTCACCCGGCAGGGCCAGCGCGTGGTTCTGCTGAAGGGCGGCATGGGCGGGCGCGGAAATGCCAGCTACAAAAGCTCCACCAATCGCGCTCCTCGGCAGCACCAGACCGGTGAGGACGGCGAGGAAATGTGGGTTTGGCTTCGGCTCAAGCTGCTCGCCGACGTCGGGCTGGTCGGCCTCCCCAACTCCGGCAAGTCGACGTTCCTGAACGCGGTGACCAACGCAACCGCCAAGGTCGGCGATTACCCGTTCACGACCCTTCGCCCGCAGCTCGGAGTAGTCCGTCACAAGGGCCGCGAATTTGTCCTTGCCGATATTCCCGGCCTGATCGAGGGGGCGGCAGAAGGCGCCGGAATAGGCGACCGCTTCCTCGGCCATGTCGAGCGCACGCGATTGCTGCTTCATCTGGTCGACTCCGCCGGCGAAGACCCGGGCGGAGCGTGGCGGACCATTCGCGACGAGATTGCCCGCTACGGAGCCGGCCTGGCCGACAAGCCGGAGGTCCTTGCGCTTAGCCGCTGCGATCTCGCCGATCCGGAGCGGATCGAGGAAGCAAAGGCTGAGTTGAAAGAGATAGGGGGCAGGGAGGCCTTCACGATCTCGGCGGCGACCGGCGACGGGCTCGACGCGCTGCTCGACCAGATTGTCGAGCGGCTCGGGCCGGAACCTGAGACGACAGCCCTCGAGGATGGCGACGACGCCGCCTGGTCGCCGCTGTGACAATAGCCGTCACCGGCGGTACCGGCTTTGTCGGCTCGCACTTCATCGATGCCGCGACCGCGGCCGGTCATGAGGTCCGGGCGCTTGCAAGGCGGCCGCAGCGCCCGAAACCGTCGGTGGACTGGGTCGACGGCTCTCTCGATAACGCCGATTCGCTTCGCCGGCTGGTCAGCGGCTGCGATACCGTCGTGCATATCGCAGCCGTCATCAACGCCCGCGACCCGGATGAATTCGAACGCTGCAACGTCGACGGCACCCTCGCCATGCTCGCTGCGGCGACCGCCGCCGGAATTACGCGCTTCGTCCACGTATCGTCGCTCGCCGCCCGGGAGCCGAAGCTGTCGCGTTACGGCGCGTCCAAGGCGCGGTCCGAAGACCTGGTCCAGCGCTCCGGCCTCGACTGGGCCATTGTCCGCCCTCCGGCCGTCTACGGTCCCGGCGACCGGGAAACGCTCGAGCTGTTCAAGATGGCGAATCTCAGGCTGATGCTGCTGCCGCCGGCCGGTCGGGTATCGCTGCTCAATGTCGCCGACCTTGCCCGGCTCCTGCTCGTCCTAGCGGAGAAGGGGGAGCCCAAGGGAATCGTCGTCGAGCCCGACGACGGCCGCCAGCGCGGCTGGAGCCACAAGGAGCTCGCCGAGGCGATCGGCCGGGCCGTCGGCCGGCGCAACCTCTCGCTGTCGGTGCCCAAGGCGATGCTCAGGCTGGGCGCGGTCGCCGATCAGCTGGTGCGCCGCGAGCGGGCAAAACTGTCGGCTGACC
>DATAKH010000027.1:0-11135 GCA_036261735.1 Sphingomicrobium sp. | reverse complement strand
CGGCGCTGGAGCGAGCAGTCGCGTTCGCCGAGGTGGATTGCGTTTCCGGCGCCGTCGCCGAAGACCTGGAATTCGATGTGGCGCGGGTCGGCGAGATATTTCTCCATGTAGACGGTGTCGTCGCCGAAGGCGGAGCGGGCCTCGTTGGACGCCTGGCTGATCAGGCTTTCGAGCTGGTCTTCGGAGGGAACCACCTTCATTCCCCGACCGCCGCCGCCCGAGGCCGCCTTGATCAGAACCGGGTAACCGATTTTCTTGGCGAGGGTCTTGGCGTCTTCGATGCTTTCGATCGGACCGTCGGAGCCCGGGACCAGGGGTAGGCCGAGCCTGGCGGCGGTGCGCTTGGCCTCGATCTTGTCGCCCATGGTGCGGATATGCTCGGGCTTGGGGCCGACCCAGGTGATGTCGTGGCTTTCGACGATCTCGGCGAATTGTGCGTTCTCGGACAGGAAGCCGTAGCCAGGGTGGACTGCGTCGGCGTGGACGATCTCGGCCGCGGAGATGATGTTGGGGATGTTGAGGTAGGATTCGGTCGCGGGCGGAGGCCCGATGCACACGGTTTCGTCGGCGAGGCGGACGTGCATCGCGTCGCTGTCGGCGGTCGAATGGACCGCGACCGTCTTGATGCCCATTTCGTGGCAGGCGCGGTGAATCCTGAGCGCGATTTCGCCGCGGTTGGCGATGAGAAGCTTTTGGATGGGCATTTAGGCCAGGAGAACCAGCGGCTGGTCGAACTCCACCGGCTGGCCGTTCTCGACCAGCAGCTGCTTGACGACTCCCCCGCGCGGGGCGGTGATCGGGTTCATCACCTTCATAGCCTCGACGATCAGAAGCGTGTCGCCGGCCTTCACCGTGTCGCCGGGCTTCACGAACGGGTCGGCGCCGGGCTCGGAGGCGAGGAAAGCGGTCCCGACCATCGGCGAGCGGACGCTTTCGCCGTCGACGTCGCCGATGGCAGCTTCGGCATGCATCGGCGGAGCGGTCATTGGCTGCGGCATCGGAGCGGCCTGGGGCGCGTGGTGCGCGGCCGAAGCTGCGCCTCCGGCGAGCCGCTGGACCCTGATTTTCCGGTCGCCGTCCTCGACCTCGATCTCGGTAAGCTGGTTCTCGGTCAGGAGATCCGCGAGCTCCTTCACGAGCGCAGGATCGATACGCATCCCGTTCTTGTCGCCGCCCTTGGCTGGTCCGGCCATCAACACTCCCCTATTCAGTCAGGCGCGCTGCCCTTGCAGAGCCTTGCCGCCGCGTCCAGCCCGGCACGGGTGGCATCGGCTCGGCGCGGCTCTATATGAGCGAGAAGGCAATCGACAAAGCGCATTGGGATAAATGGCTGAAACACTTCAGGAAGAGATGATTTCCGTAGTCGTCAACGGCGAGCCCAGGGCTGTCCCCGCGAAAAGCAGCATCGCGGCGATGCTGGAAGCGATCGGGCTCGACCCCCGCAAGGTTGCGGTGGAGCGCAATCTCGAAGTGGTGCCGCGCTCAACGCTTGGCGAGGTGCAGGTGAGCGACGGCGACGCCTTCGAGATCGTCCATTTCGTCGGGGGCGGTTGAGGTGAACGCTCCCGGACAGGTGAAATCCGACACATGGACTGTGGCGGGAAGGACCTTTTCGTCGCGGCTGATCGTCGGCACCGGCAAATATAAGGATTTCGCCGAGAATGCCGCCGCGGTGGAAGCTAGCGGCGCGGAGATCGTCACGGTCGCGGTTCGGCGGGTGAACATCGCCGACCCCAAGCAGCCGATGCTGACCGACTTCATAGACCCGAAGAAGGTGACGTATCTCCCCAATACCGCCGGCTGCTTTACCGCCGACGACGCGGTGCGGACGCTTCGGCTGGCGCGCGAAGCGGGCGGGTGGAATCTGGTGAAGCTGGAGGTGCTTGGAGAAGCGCGGACCCTTTATCCCGACATGCGCGAGACGCTGAAGGCGACCGAGACCCTCGTCAAAGAGGGCTTCGAGCCTATGGTCTATTGCGTCGACGATCCCATTGCCGCGAAGCAGTTAGAGGAAGCGGGCGCGGTGGCGATCATGCCGCTTGGGGCGCCGATCGGATCAGGTCTCGGGATACAGAACCTCGTCACCATCCGTCTGATCGTCGAAGGCGCAGGCGTGCCGGTGCTGGTCGATGCCGGAGTCGGCACCGCGAGCGACGCGGCGGTTGCGATGGAGCTCGGTTGCGACGGGGTGCTGATGAACACCGCAATCGCCGAAGCGAAGGACCCGGTGATGATGGCGCGGGCGATGAAATCGGCGGTCGAGGCGGGGCGGCTCGCCTACCTCTCCGGACGCATGGGCAAGCGGCGCTACGCCGACCCGAGCAGCCCGCTGGCGGGACTCATTTAGTCGCAGTGACGATGTGCGCCGACATCGGCGCCTCGAACCCCTCAGGGCCTTCCATGGCTTTCGCACCTTCGGCGAATTTCGCGAAGGTCCGGTCGAGAGCCTCGCCGCCATATTCGGCAAGCTCAACCCCCATCGGCGATCCATAGGTCAGCCCGTAGGCCGCATCGTGAGCCGAGGGGCTGCGGCTCTTCAGCTCGACGGTATCGATGCGGATTTCGGCGAAACCGGCTTCCTGAAGGTCGCTTCGGATTTGCCCGGAATCGCCGTAGCTGAACGGCCCGCGCTTCATGAACATCGGGGGGTTGTCTGGGAACAGCGCCTGCATCGTGCGGTGGGCGAGATGCGACAGCGGATTGCGCTCGATCTCATCCCAGATGGCGACGAGATAATGGCCGCCGTCGCGCAGCACTCGCCGCGCCTCGGCATTGCCGGCGACCTTGTCAGGAAAAAACATCACGCCGAACTGGCAGACGACCAGGTCGAAGCTGCCGTTTTCGAACGGTAGCTGGAGCGCGTCCGCTTCCCTGAACGAGACTTTTGGAGCCGAGACGCGTGTCGCCGCAACGTCGAGCATGGCCTGGTTGAGGTCGGTCGCGACGATCTCGGCATCGGGCAAGGCTTCGGCAAGAGCCGCCGTCACGACTCCGGTTCCAGCAGCCGTTTCCAAGATTTTAGCGGGTGCGAATGCCGCCGCGCGCTCCGCCAAAAGCCTGGAGTAGGGCCTGAACAGGAGCGGCACCATGTACCGTTCGTAATTGGCCGGGACCGACCCGGAAAAGCGGATGTCGACCGGCTGCATCTTGGAACGGCCCTCCCGCGATTCGAGTTTACACTCAGAGGTGGTGGCACATGGCCGAAACCATGACAGACTTCGCCGCCGAACGCGAGGCGATGGTCCAGCGGCAGATCGAAAGCCGCGGCATTCGCGACCCCAAGATCCTCGAAGCGTTCCGGGCGGTTCCTCGCGAGGAGTTCCTCTCGGGCGAGTATCGCGATCTCGCTTATGGCGATCACCCGCTTCCGATCGAGGCCGGGCAGACGATCTCCCAGCCTTACATCGTGGCGCTGATGATCCAGGCCGCCGAGATCACGCCGGGCGACAGGGTGCTCGAGGTAGGGGCGGGCTCGGGCTATGCGGCGGCGGTGATGAGCCGGATCGCCGGCAAGGTGGTCGCGATCGAACGGCAAAGCGACCTGGTGAAGGTTGCCCAGGAGCGGATGAAGCGGTTCGGCTACGACAATGTCGAGATCGTCGAGGGCGACGGCACCCGCGGCTGGACTGCGGAGGCCCCGTTCGATGCGATTCTCGCCGCAGCGAGCGGAAGCCATGTGCCTCCGGCCTGGGTCGAGCAGCTGGCCGATGGCGGGCGGATCGTCATGCCGGTTGGCGAGCCGGGCTGGGTCCAGAAACTGGTCAAGGTGACGAAGGGGCCGGCGGGCAAGCTGATCACCGAGGACCTCGGCGCAGTCCGTTTCGTGCCGCTGATCGGCGAGGAAGGGTGGAGCGATGGCTGACGCACTCGTCCGCGAGCTGCCGGACCTGATCCGCTCGTCGGCCCAGCCTCTCCCCGACATCGACGACGACCGTTTCGCCGCCTTTTTCGACCGCTTCGCGAGCGCACGCGTCGTATGCCTTGGCGAGGCCAGTCACGGGACGAGCGAATTCTATCGGGCACGGGCGGAAATTTCGAAGCGGCTGATCGCCCACCACGGCTTCAACATCGTCGCCGTCGAGGCGGACTGGCCGGACGCGGCGACGATCGACCGCTATGTCCGGCATCGCCAAGCGCGCAAGGGCGAGCGACGAGCGTTCGAGCGCTTTCCGACCTGGATGTGGCGTAACCGGGAATTCGACACATTCATCCGCTGGATCCGCCGCCACAACCGCGGCCGCGACTACGAGCATATGACCGGCTTTTTCGGGCTCGACCTCTACAACATGAGCATGTCGATGCGGGCCGTGATCGATTTCCTCGAAGACGCCGATCCCGAAGCGGCGAAAGTGGCAAAGTCACGCTACGGCTGCCTCGAGCCCTGGGCCGAAGAGCCGCAGCGTTATGGCGCGAACGCGACCCACGAGGGCTATGGGCGCTGCGAAGTCCCGGTCATGCAAATGATGCGCGACCTGATGCAGCGCAACTTCGACTGCCTTTCGGAAGAATGCGACGAGTGGCTGGACGCCGCCGCCAATGCCCGGCTCGTGAAGAATGCCGAGAAATATTATCGCGTGATGTACTATGGCGCCGCCGCGAGCTGGAACCTGCGCGACACGCACATGTTCGAGACGCTCAACCAGCTTCTCGACGCCAAGGGGCCAAAGTCCAAGGCGATCGTGTGGGCGCACAACAGCCATATCGGCAACGCCGCTTTTACCGAGATGGGGCAGGTTCGCGGCGAGCTGAACATTGGCCAGCTGGTGAAGGAGAAGTTCGACGCCAGGGCGCGGCTGATCGGCTTCGGCACCCACACCGGCACCGTCGCGGCGGCGGACGACTGGGACGAGCCGATGCAGGTGAAGGCGGTGAACCCGTCGCTTCCCGACAGCTATGAGCGCGCATCGCACGACAGCCGGTTGCCGCGCTTCCTTATTGACCTCAGGGCGGAAGAAATCGGGCGCGAAATCCGGGAATCGCTGATGGAACCGCGGCTGCAGCGCTTCATCGGCGTGATTTATCGCCCGGAGACGGAGCGATGGAGCCATTATTCCCGCTGCATCCTGCCGCGCCAGTACGACGGCTGGGTGTGGTTCGACGAAACCAGTGCGGTGACGCCGCTTCCGGGCGAGCAGCGGCCGGGCGAGGAGGAGACTTACCCGTTCGGGCTGTGACCCGGACCGGAAGCAGTAACGGTTAAACGGCGCCGCGGCTTCTGCTATGACCCTGGCGACAGGAGGGCCCGATGACCGATACCAAGTGGACAATCAAAGGGCGCGAGTTCGTTCATTGCAACTGCGCCTACGGCTGCCCGTGCCAGTTCAACGCGCTTCCCACGCATGGCAATTGCGAGGCGGTGGTCGCGGTCCAGATCGACGAGGGGCGGCACGGCGACACGATACTCGACGGATTGAGGATCGGAGCAATCGTGCAATGGCCGGGAGCCGTCCATGAAGGCCGCGGCCAGTGCGTCCCGATCGTCGACGAACGCGCCGACGACAACCAGCGCGAGGCTTTGCTGCGGATCATGAGCGGCCTCGACACGGTCGAAGGCGGGACGTTTTTCGCGGTGTTCGCGACCACTTATGAGAAAGTACACGACCCGGTCTTCGCTCCGATCGAGTTGGACATCGACATCGACGGCCGCTCGGCGCGAGTGAAGATCCCGGGGGTGATGGAAGCGCGCGGGGAGCCGATCAAGAACGCCGTGACCGGCGAAGAAAGCCGCAGCCGGATGCAGATGCCGCAGGGCTTTGAATTCGACGTTGCGGAGGTGGGCCGCGGCTGGGCGACGACTCAAGGCCCGGTGGCGATAGAGCTTAGCGACAGCCATGCGCATTTCGCCGAGCTGCACATGACCGAGAACGGTGTCGTCCACCCCGCCTGAGCAATCCGGCGCAGGCGCTGCGCCACTCAAAAGCTTGCTTTCCCGCGACAGCGTGATCGTCGCCACCGCGCTCGCGGCGGCCGTCCTTCTCGCGTGGGCGTGGCTGCTGCGCTCACCGATGGCGGACGGATCGGCAATGGAATCGATGGCCATGCCACGAGAGCCGCTTTCCGCGGCCTACCTCCTCCCCGCATTCGGCATGTGGGCGATCATGATGGTGGCGATGATGGTGCCGTCTGCGGCGCCGATGATCCTTCTCCACGCGCGAATCGACAAGGCGCCGTCTGCCCGGGCGCGGACAGCTCACACGACGCTGTTCGCGCTCGCTTACCTGCTTGTCTGGACCCTGTTTTCGGCAGCGGCCGCGCTCGCCCAGGCGATTCTCGTCCGATCGGGAATTGTCACCGCCGCGGGGCTGGCAGTCGGCAGCAATACGCTTGCCGCGGGGCTCCTTCTGACCGCCTCCGCCTATGAGCTAACCGCAGCCAAGCGAGTGTGCCTCGATAAGTGCCAGTCGCCGCTTGTGTTCATGCTCCGTCGCTACCGGGCCGGCGCCGCCGGGGCGTTTCGTCTCGGGATCGTTCATGGACTCTATTGCCTCGGCTGTTGCTGGGCGCTGATGCTGCTCCTGTTCGCCGGCGGAGTGATGAACCTTGCCTGGGTCGCGGTGCTTGGGATCCTCGTTCTGGGCGAAAAGCTGGTTCCGCCCTCCTGGCGCGCTGAGCGGCTGGTGGCATTGGCGCTCTTCATCGGAGCAATCGCGCTCCTGCTTGGCTGAGGCCGAGCAACCGATTGCCAAATCGGATGTTGTTGTCGTGAACCACGGCGCGCTCGGGCCGTACACTTCACAGTCGCAGGATGTGGAGGAGACCGTGCCGCACCGAAGGGGCAGCTTTCACGAGGACTGGAACGATTTGCTGACTCGTTTCGCGCACCGGCGCAAGCACGACCAGCCGCGAGCGGAGTTGCTGGAAAAAGCGCAGGAAGAAGCGTTGAAGTCGGAATTGTGCGAGCCCTTCGATCCGCACCAGGCCCTGTTCGACCGTGCGCACGCGGACTAACGGCGCTTCGACCTCGCGCGAATATCCGAAATCGTCGTGGCATTGCTGATCTGCTCGACGTCCGTCTTGCAGTGGATCAGCCGGACGCCCTTTTTCTTGAGCGCCTTTTCGAGTGCTGGCGCGAAATCCTGCGTTGTTTCGACGGTCTCGCCCCAGCCGCCATAGGCGCGGGCGAGGGCGGCGAAATCGGGATTGTCGAGGCCTGTCGCGGAAATCCGCTTCGGATATTCCCGCTCCTGGTGCATCCGGATGGTGCCGTAGCTGGAGTTGTCGACGACAATGACCAGCAGGTCGCAGCCATATTGGGCAGCCGTCGCTAGCTCCTGGCCGTTCATCAGGAAATCGCCATCTCCAGCAACCGCGACGACCGGGCGGTCGGTGAAGCGGAGCGCCGCTGCGACCGCGGCGGGAACCCCATAGCCCATGGTCCCGCTGGTCGGGGCGAGTTGCGTCGGCATTGGGCCGTAGTGCCAGTAGCGGTGCCACCAGCCGGAGAAATTGCCGGCGCCGTTGCAGATGATCGTATTCTCGGGGAGCCTCTCCCGCATCGCGGCGACGCAGGGGCCGAGGTCTAACGTTACGCCCTTGCGGGGTTTCGGCTCCGACCAGTCGAGCCATTCCTTGTGCGCCTGCTCTCCGCAGGAGAAGCGGACGAGGGCGGGGTCGATCCATTCGTCGACCATCTCGGCGAACTCGCCCATGTCGGCGCAGATCGGCAAGTCCGCGTGATAAACCCGGCCAAGCTCGTTCGGGTCCGGGTGGACGTGGACGAGCGTCTGGCCGGGATGGTCGGGGGTAATCAGCGTGTAACCGTCGGTGGTCGCTTCACCCAGCCGGGCGCCGACGGCGAGGATCAGGTCGGCGTCGCGGATCCGCTGCTGAAGCTTCGGATTGGGACCGTAGCCGAGCTGGCCGGCATAGACCGCGCACTTGTTGTCGATCGCGTCCTGCCTGCGAAAGGCGGCGGCGACGGGAATTCCGTGGCGGTAGGCGAAGTTGGCGAAATGGTGGGCCGCGCGCGGGCTCCAGTCGGCGCCGCCGACGATCGCCGCCGGGGCGGCCGCTTCCTTGAGGAGCTCGAACAAGGCCTGAATCGCCCCGGGATCTGGGGCTTCGGACAGAGGTGCGACGCAAGGCCGGTCGGCGGCTTCGACTTGGTCGCGAAGCATGTCTTCCGGAAGAGCGAGAACGACCGGTCCCGGACGGCCGGCGGTCGCGACGCGGTACGCGCGAGCGATGAATTCGGGAATTCTCCGGGCATCGTCGATCCGCGCCGCCCATTTGGCGATGGGCGCGAAAAAGGCCGGGAAGTCGATCTCCTGGAAGCCTTCGCGGCCTCGGTCGCCGCGGGCGACGTCGCCGATGAACAGGATCATCGGCGTCGAATCCTGGAAAGCGACATGGATGCCGCCGCTGGCGTTGGTCGCTCCCGGACCGCGGGTGACGAAGGCGATTCCGGGCCGGCCGGTCATCTTGCCGTCCGCATCGGCCATATAGGCGACCCCGCCTTCCTGGCGGCATACCGTAACGGCGATTTCAGGTGTGTCGTGGAGAGCGTCGAGCACCGCCAGGAAGCTTTCTCCCGGAACGGTGAAGACCCGGTCGCAGCCATTGATCTTCAGCTGGTCGACGAGAATCCGTCCGCCGGTGCGCTTTGCCATGGCGGAGCGCTCTAGCGGGAAGGAAATGACGCGTCACGCACCGATGCGAGCGAAAGGAAATGTTCACCATCGCGGCGCATCAATTGTCGGGCATATGAGCGAATCCGTGACTCGACCCGAGGGGCAGCCCGAACGCAGGCGAGTGCATCGCATTGCGCTGCGGCTCAACGCGACCATTCGCGAGCCCGGCCGGAGCCGGGTGGGAGTGCGCCTAATCGACATTTCGACCCATGGCTGCCGGATCGAATCCACCGCGGGAGCTTCCCGCGATTCCTGGGTCCTTCTCAGTATCGCCGGGCTGGAAACCCAATATTGCCGAATCGCCTGGTGCTGCGAGGAGTTCGCCGGGCTGGAATTCGCGACGCCCTTGGCCGAGCCGGTCCTGCAGCGATTGCTGGAGGGTCAGCAGGACCTATCCGAATCGTCGATCAGCGAGCTTCGCGAAATCGCCGCCCGAACCAGCCGACTGGCCGCGCAACGGCCCGAAAGCGGGGACGAGGGGCTCGCCGAGTTTTCGCGCAAATGCGCGGTCGACGCGGTCGTCGAAGGACTGCGTCTGGGAGACGCCCTGAAAGACTAGTCCCCGGGGCGCCTGACCGGCCTTCGGGTCTTCAGGCCTTCTTGCCGATGCTGTCGATGATCGCCGCGATTCCACCCTCGGACTGGATGCGCTCCGCGAGCGATCCGCGCGGCAGGTCCTGCTTGATCGCCCAGGCGAGCACCGCTTCCAGTTGCGCGATCGTCGAATCGTCGCACATGCCGCTGAAGGCGAGCTTCACGACCGGCGCCATCGGGGCGCGAAGCTGGATTTTCAGCCCTTTCGCCTCGACCAGCTTGAGATAATCCTCCGGCTCGTGCTCGGCATCGAGCGCGAAATCATAGGCTGCGCCCAGCCCTTCGTAGAGCGCGACATTGCTTCGAAGCTTTGCCAGGCGCGCCTCGTCTGCCTTGCTGCGCACCGCTGCGAGCAGCGACTGCAGGCCGCCATCGGACTGGGACTCGGCTGGTGGCGCTTGCTCGATAGCGTGCTCCGGCTCTTCTATGATTTCCTCGGGCTCCTGCGGGGCCTGCTCGAGCTCCTGAGCAATTGTTTCAGGCTCCGGATCGGCTTGCTCCGGTTCCTCGGTGACCACTTGTTCCGGGACTTGCTCAGGCTCGTCGGCGAGCGGCTCCTCGGAAGACGGATCGTCGCTCGGGTCTTCGACCTTCCAGGCGCCCAGCTCCAGGTCGGCGACCCGGCCGTAGAAGCCGGCAGCCGCTTTCAGCTTCTCGGACAGCCTGCCGGAGAAGCCGGGATTGCTCGGCTCCTCGGGTTCGGGCTCGATAGCCGGCTCGTCCTCGGCGGTAGGTGCGACCTCTTGGAGCAGGAGTTCGGAATCTTCTTCGGTCTCCTCAACGGCTTCGACCGGTTCCATTTCGGCAGGCGGCGCTTCGGCCTCAGGTGCCGCTTCATCGGGGCCGTCGGCAGGTGCCAGGCTGACATAGCCGTAGACGTAATCGACCGACTCTCCGGTGGTGCTGAAGGGGAGGAGGCTGACAGAGCAACGGATTGCTCCCTCGTCTGTGTCGATCACGTCCTCGAAGGCGAAAGGCTGCTTCGAGCCGGTAATGGCGGGGAGGTTCGCAGCGATGCAGGACAGGAGCGAAGGTGCCTGCACCTCGCTGATCCTTTCGGCCTGGACGCTGCCCTTGATTGCGGCACCGATGTGGCGAATGTCGGCGTCGGCACCTTCGTCGATAATGCCGAGCAGGACGCTGTGCGGACCGGCGTCGGAGATCTGGAGCGGGTCGAGGTCGCGGATCGGCGGGAAATCCCGGTTCCCGCGGATGGAATGCCAATAGTTGAAGACGGTGGCATGCTTGCGCCGCTCCGTGGGCGCGAGACTGTTCAGCGCATCGAGAAACGCTCCGGCATCCGGGCTTCCACCTGCTTCGAATTCGGGAATCGGCGCGCTCATTCGTTCCTCCGCTCACGTCTGCGAAGCAGTGTCGGCCGAAGGGTTCTTAGAATTGGTTAAAAGCCGGCTCGGGATATCGCTTTTCTTTCATTCCTTTGCCCCGGCTTTGCCAACCGGTTGGAGATCGCGCTTCAGTCGCGCAAGGATGCTGACCGCATAGGCCGCGTGCGGGCCGATCCAGCGTTCGTGGATGTCGTGGATCGGAAGCGGGTTGAGGTGGTTCCAGCGCTCTCGTCCGCGCCGCTCGACCTGGACGAGGCCGGCGGCCTCGAGGACCCGCAAGTGCTGCATCACGGTGCACCGATCGATGTCTGAAAATAGGTCGCACAGCGCGCCGGTCGTCAGCGGCTGGTCGCGGAGCGTGTCGAGGATCGCCCGCCGGTGCGAGTTCGCCAGCGCACGGAAGACGCGATCCTGCTGTTCCGACGGGGACTGCCCATTTGACATGTTACAAATATATAACATAAAAGCTCGTGCCGCAAGGAGGTGAGTCGCGATGGACCTGAAATTCAAGGTGATGATGATCGTCGGACGGCCGCCCCACGAGGTGTTCGAGGCCGTGGCCGAT
>DATAKH010000017.1:0-3554 GCA_036261735.1 Sphingomicrobium sp. | reverse complement strand
GCCGTCCTTGTCCATTTCGCGGCGGCCGACGACCTGAACCTCGTCCAGCTGCAGGACGGTAACCGGCACGTGCCGTCCGTCCGCCTGGAACAGGCGGGTCATTCCTACTTTCTTCGCGATCACGCCGGTGCGCACGACCAGTTGCTCCTACACAGAGGCACTTGGAGACAATCCCCAAGTGCTTGCAGCCCATCCAAATTTTCCGCGTGCCCCGCCTGGGCTATTGCTCCTGGAAAGGAGCGGCGGGGACGCAGCCGGAGCCAATGGCTCCGCGGTATCCTCCGTCTGTGACTCCAAACCGGCTCAGGCCAGTTTGATCTCCACGTCGACGCCCGCGGCAAGGTCCAGCTTCATCAGAGCGTCGACCGTTTGCGGGGTCGGCTGCACGATATCGAGCAGCCTCTTGTACGTTCTCACCTCGAACTGCTCGCGCGACTTCTTGTCGACGTGCGGCGAGCGGTTGACGGTGAACTTCTCAATGCGCGTCGGCAGGGGAATGGGCCCGCGAATCAGTGCACCCGTGCGGCGCGCCGTATCGGCGATGTCGCCAGTTGCCTGATCGAGCACTCGATGATCGAACGCCTTCAGGCGAATCCGGATGTTCTGCGTTTCCATATCCCTACCGATGCGAAAGAGCCGGCGAACCGCAGCCGAAGCCGAGGCCCGCGAAATTCAACAACATTACAGTGCGAGCCGCGCGAATCTTAGACCCGCGCGGCTGGCGCCCTATATTACTTCGTTATCTCTGCGACAACCCCCGCGCCGACGGTCCGGCCGCCCTCGCGGATTGCGAAGCGAAGGCCCGGGTCCATGGCGATCGGAGCGATCAGTTTGACGCCGAGGTTCACGTTGTCGCCCGGCATCACCATTTCGGTGCCGGACGGAAGCTCGACCTCGCCGGTGACGTCCGTCGTCCGGAAATAGAACTGCGGACGATAGTTGGCGAAGAACGGCGTGTGGCGCCCGCCTTCGTCCTTCGACAGGACGTAGACCTCTGCCTTGAAGTCGGTGTGCGGAGTGATCGAGCCGGGCTTGGCCAGGACCTGGCCGCGCTCGACTTCCTCACGGCCGACGCCGCGAAGCAGCGCGCCGATGTTGTCGCCAGCCTGGCCCTGGTCGAGCAGCTTGCGGAACATCTCGACGCCGGTGACGACCGTCTTCTGGGTGTCCTTGATTCCGACGATCTCGACTTCCTCGCCGACCTTGACGACTCCGGTCTCGACGCGGCCGGTCACGACGGTGCCGCGGCCGGAGATCGAGAACACGTCCTCGATCGGCATCAGGAACGGCTTGTCGAGCGGACGCTCCGGGGTCGGGACCCACTCGTCGACCGCAGCCATCAGCTTGAGGATCGATTCCTTGCCGATCTCGTCGTTCTTGCCCTCGAGCGCGGCCAGCGCCGAGCCGGCGATAATCGGAATGTTGTCGCCGTCGAACTCGCGCTTGCTGAGTTCTTCGCGGATTTCCAGCTCGACCAGCTCCAGGAGCTCGGGATCGTCGACCTGGTCGACCTTGTTCAGGTAAACGACCATGGTCGGAACGCCGACCTGCTTGGCGAGCAGGATGTGCTCCTTGGTCTGCGGCATCGGGCCGTCGGCGGCCGAAACCACCAGGATCGCGCCGTCCATCTGAGCGGCGCCGGTGATCATGTTCTTCACATAGTCGGCGTGGCCCGGGCAATCGACGTGCGCGTAGTGGCGGTTAGCCGTCTCATATTCGACGTGCGCCGTCGAAATGGTGATCCCGCGCTCGCGCTCTTCCGGAGCCTTGTCGATGTTCGCATAGTCGGTGAACGTGGCGCCGCCGGTCTCGGCGAGCACCTTGGTGATCGCCGCCGTCAGCGTCGTCTTGCCATGGTCGACGTGACCGATGGTCCCGATGTTCACGTGCGGCTTGTTCCGCTCGAATTTAGCCTTCGCCATTTTACGCCTCTCGTTTTTCGATTTTTGCGGGCGCGCCGCCCATGTGCGGACGCGCCCATAGCTACAAAATTACCGTTATGCCAGCTTCGCCTTCACCTCGTCGGCGACGTTCTGCGGCACTTCCTCGTAATGAGAAAATTGCATCGTGTACTGCGCCCGCCCCTGGGTGAACGATCGCAGCTGGTTGACGTAGCCGAACATGTTGGCGAGCGGGACCATCGCCTCGACAACCTGCGCGTTGCCGCGGCTGTCGGTGCCCTGGATCTGCCCGCGCCGGCTGTTCAAGTCGCCGATGACGTCGCCGAGATAATCCTCGGGAGTGACGACCTCGACCTTCATGATCGGCTCGAGCAGCTTGATTCCGGCTTTCTGGGCCACTTCGCGCATCGCACCGCGGCCGGTGATCTCGAAAGCCAGCGCCGATGAATCGACGTCGTGGTAAGCGCCGTCGGTCAGGTGGATTTCGAAATCGATGATCGGGAAGCCGATCAGCGAGCCGGTCTCGGCGGTCTCGCGCATGCCCTTCTCAACGGACGGAATATATTCGCGCGGGATGTTGCCGCCCTTGATCTCGTCGAAGAATTGCACGCCCGTTCCGCGCTCGCCGGGAGTCACGGTGACCTTGACCCGGCCGAACTGACCGGAGCCGCCCGACTGCTTCTTGTGGGTGTAGTCGACGTCGACCGCCTTCGCGAGCGACTCGCGGTAGGCGACCTGCGGGGCGCCGACATTGGCCTCGACCTTGAACTCGCGCTTCATGCGATCGACGAGGATGTCGAGGTGGAGCTCGCCCATTCCCTTGATGAGCGTCTGGCCCGATTCATGGTCCGTCGACACCCGGAATGACGGGTCCTCGGCCGCCAGCCGCGACAGGGCGATGCCCATTTTCTCCTGGTCGGCCTTGGTCTTGGGTTCGACGCTGAGCTCGATGACCGGGTCCGGGAACTCCATCCGCTCAAGAATGATCGGCTTGTTGGAGTCGCACAGCGTGTCACCCGTCGTGGTCTCCTTGAGACCGGCGATGGCGACGATGTCGCCCGCCGACGCCTCGTCGATATCCTCACGGCTGTTCGCGTGCATCAGGAGCATTCGCCCGATCTTCTCGCGCTTGTCCTTGACCGAGTTGAGGACCGTGCCCTTGGCCAGCTTGCCCGAATAGATGCGCGCGAAGGTCAGGGTCCCGACGAACGGGTCGTTCATGATCTTGAACGCCAGCGCGCTGAACGGAGCGCTATCGTCCGCAGGACGCGTGTCCTCGGCGTCGGTGTCCGGATTGACGCCCTTGATCGCGGGAACGTCGAGCGGGCTCGGCATGTAGTCGACCACTGCATCGAGGAGCGGCTGAACGCCCTTGTTCTTGAAGGCGGAGCCGCACAGCACCGGGACGAACGCCTGTCCGAGCGTACCCTTGCGGATCAGCTTCTTGATCGTGTCGGCGTCCGGCTCCTCGCCTTCGAGGTAGGCCATCATCACGTCGTCGTCCTGCTCGACGACGGTCTCGAGCAAGTCGTGCCGGTACTTGGCCGCCTTGTCCTTGAGCTCGTCGGGGATGTCGACATAGTCGAAGTTCGCGCCCAGCGATTCATCCTGCCAGACGATGCCGCGCATGTTCACGAGGTCGACGACGCCCTT
>DATAKH010000264.1:0-2477 GCA_036261735.1 Sphingomicrobium sp. | reverse complement strand
GGCATTCCTTCTCGCCTTAGCTCTCGCGACTGCTGCTCCACCCTCTGCGGAAGCCCAGACGCTCGGGCGCAAGTTGGCCGAAATGGGAAGCCTGGCGGCGCTTCTTCCCTTGATGAAGGAAAAAGAGACTCAGGAATTGCTGCAGGAGGACCCCGCTCTCTCCACAGAAGAGCAGGCGCAGCTGAAATTGGTCGCCGAACGAGTCTATCAATCTGGCTACGAACGGCTGATGCGCGCCACCGGCGAAGCTTATGCACAGCGGCTTTCGATCGGCGAGCTGCGGTCCCTCGTCAGCTTCTTCGGCTCTTCGGCAGCCGCGAAATATCGGGAGGCCACTCCTGCCGTGATCGCCGACACGATGAAGGCGGTAGGCGAGCTGGATTTCAAGGGTGACGTTCGCAAGGACTTTTGCGCGCAAACGAAACGGCTCTGCCCGAAAGAATAGCGTCCTCGGACGGCGAATATCTCCGGCGTCACCACAGCGGCCACGGATTAGCCCCAATCCTCCACTGCCCAGCCGCGCTCGATCGCCAATCGCTCGAGCCTTGCATGCGGATTCACCGCGACCGGCTCATCCGACCATTCGAATGCCGGGGCGTCCGAAGCGTGGTCGGAATAGAATCGGACATGGCCGTGCTTTCCGAGCAGGCCAGAATTCTCGACCCACTCTGCGATCATCCGCATCTTCTCTTCGCCGTAGCAATTGCGTCCTTCGATCCGCGCCTGCACCCGTTCGTCGAGGCCGATTACGGAGCCGGTGCCGATGACGTCTTCGAAGCCGAGCCGCTCGGCGATGGCATCGGCGTAGAGGCGGTAGGAGGCGGTCGCGAGAACCAGTCGCCGTCCCTGCTCGCGGTCGCGTTCGATCGCCCTCCGGGCGCCCGGGCGGATGTTGTTCGCGACCGTCGATTCGGCGAAGCTTTCGGCCAGCGGCTTCATGTCCTGCGCGTGGATGTGGCGCCCGATCAGCAAAGCCTGGCAGATTTCCTTGAGCCGCCCGCGATCGAACAGGCCAGCGGCATAAGCTAGCATCGCGATTGCGACGACCGGCGCGAACAGGAGCCGCCATTGCTGCCGCCGGAGCGCGCAATGGATCAGGAACAAGGTGTAAGTCGGACGGCGGGTGATCGTCCGGTCGAGATCGTAGACTGCAAGGTCGCTCATGCCCGCTCCGCCAGCAACTGCTCCACGAGCCCGTGGTCGGACAGCTTGTCCACGTCGACAGCCGCCAGCGGGTCGGAGAGATCGATCGCCTCGATCCTGGCGCCGAGCCTCTCGCCAATCCGGTCCAGAGTCTGGTGGATCGTTCGCAACCGCAACGCCGCCGCGAGAAAATTGAGCGGGCCCAAGGCCCACAGCAGCGTCCAGCCCTTCTTGCGGTCCTGCTCCACCGAACGCCACAACTCCAGCGCCGGAAGGACCTTCGTGCCGCTGAGTCGGAACAGGTTGGCGCCGCTGAATGCCCCGGATCGGAAGCGAATCCAGGTGCGCCGCGATTGCGGAAGCCGCCCCATCAAATTGTCGCGCTCGACCACTGCGATGGCGATGTCTGCAAGCTCCGACAGGTCGCAGAACTCGTCGATCATGGCCGAGTCCAACAACACGTGATCGGCGGTGGTGACGATCAGCGGCCATTCAACCGACGGATCGAAGCAGAGCTTTTCCAGAGTCGCCGCGATCGTCGCCTGGGAGCGATCGACGGTGAGCTTAGGGTGTGCCGGAAGCACGGCCCCGATTCGCTCCGGCTCCTGCGCGAGAACGCGGACCTGCGACACGCGTTCGGACTCGAGCAGCGTTTCGACCGGCCAGCGCACCATCGGCTTTCCGCCAACCGGGACAAGGGCCTTGAGGTCGGTTCCGAACGCCGCCGCGAGCGGATCGCTTCCGGGCCGCGATCCGGCAAGGACGATCGCGGTGAGCCCGCTCATTGCAGCCAGGACACCAGCGGGGAGCCGCGCCACGCCCTCGCTTCGGCCTGGGCGAGCCGGACCATGTGGAAGATTAGCGACAGGATCGTCCACAAAGCGACCAGCTCCAGCCCGATGTCGGGGCGGCCGACAAGAAGCGCCAACGCCAGGATTGCCATGTTCGGGTTGCGGCGTGCCGTGACCAGGCGGAAGCGGCTGTCGATGGGCTCCCACACGTGGATGTGCATCTTGAAGCGGGCGATGAAAATGCCCTCGATGATCCGCTGGGCGACATAGCCGATGACGATCGCGGCCAGCAGCATCGTTTCGTAAACCGGCTCGAGGGGGCGCCCGTAGGGCGCGAGCCCGTGCGCCCACGCCCAGTACCAGAAGGGCGGGTGGACGAGGTCGATCCCGTGGTCGAAGAAATTGCCGAGCTGGGAGGACGTCCCGGTGCAGCGCGCGAGCTTCCCGTCAACGGTGTCGAGCACCATGAACGCGAAGCCGGCCAGCATGCCCAGCCAGTAATTGCCGAACCAGAAGTAGAAGAAGGCGAGCAGGCACAGAACC
>DATAKH010000262.1:0-1932 GCA_036261735.1 Sphingomicrobium sp. | reverse complement strand
CGCGTCGATGATCGTCGCGTTCGGCAGGATGAGGCGGATCAGGCCCACATACATCCAGTTTGCTGGACGTTTATCGACGAAGAACGGGCGGTCAGTCGTACGGAACGGTCGAGTGCGCTCCAGATAGTCGGCGCCGATGTCGCTTAGCTGCTTCGGATCGAAATCCTGGATCGCCTCCCAGACCGTTCGCCCCGCGCCTTGCGCTGCGCGGTCGAGCCCGACCCAGATATGCATCATCGCGTCCAGCTCCGACGTACCTTCGATCAGTGGATGGCTGGCAAGGATCTGCTCGATGAGTGTCGAGCCGGAACGCTGAAGCCCGACGACGAAGATCGGGTCGCGCGCGGGGTGCCCCGCGTTTCCGACGCGATCGAACAGTGGCTTGTCGAAAGTCGCGATCGCGTTGTCGACTTCGCGAGCGACTCGCCCGGCGTCCATCTGTTCTGGAGCAAAGCCCTCGGCGCGTATTCGATTGCCCATCGCGTAATGCTCGAACGACGCCTCGAATTCGTTGCGTTCCTCCAGCGCCTTGCCGAGCGCGAAATGGAGATGGAATGCATCGCCAGGATTGAGCTTTCCACCCAGCGCCTTGCGCATCACCGCGATGTCGCTCGCCTCAAAGCGGAACGTCTTCATGTTGGCGAGGCTCCACCAACCTTCCCCGAAGTTCGGCTGGACCTCTACGGCTCGGTGCAGCGCCTTGATCGCCGATCTTGTCTGCCCCGTATATTTCAGCGCGGTGCCGAGGCGCATCCACAGCCCCCCATCCCTCGGGTGTTCCCGCAGCAGCTTCTGGTAGATCACCGCCTGGGGCTCGTGGCGCCCCAGAATACCGAGCAATCCGGCCTCGAACGTCCGCACCTCGAAGCTCGAGCGAATCGGCGGACCGATCAGCTTCACCTGCTCGAGGGCGGCCTCGATGTCACCCTCCTGGTACATCGATTGGGCCAGCAAAAGCCGGACAAGATGTTGGTCGGGCGCGCAATCCAGCGAGCGCCGAAATATCTGCACGGCCTCGCCCGCACGTCCTTGCTCCCGCACGAGGTGGCCAAGCCTCGCGAGCGCGACAGCGTCGCTGGGGTTCTTCAGGAGGTGAGCCCGCAGGGCCCACTCCTGGGCCGGTGGATCACCCTCCGGTAGCGCGGCGCCGGCCCAGCGGATCGCTCGCGGCGACCCGGCCGTTTCGTTTGAGCTGTTGTCCAACTGTGCCCATCCTGTGCGTTGTGCTGAATCGACACCAATAAGGTCGCCGCCGATTTTCCTCGGCGGCGTTCATCGCGGCCATAGCAATCTGTTGCGTTTTTGCGCCCTGCATTGTGCTCGATGTCGAGCAGGCTCTTACGACCGCAAGCCGCCCGAACCGACAAAACCCACCGCGACCTGGATCAATCCGCCAAACCAAAAGCTCGCAATCCAAGCTTAATCTTGAAGACCGGCTGTCTCACTGTCGTTGACACGTTCCGTGAGCGCGCCTGTCGCTGTCAACGCATACAAAAGGCCCCGCTGGATCACTCCAGCGGGGCCCCTTGGACTTAGCTTTACTCGTAGATTAGGCGATCGACAGCCTCGCGGCCTTCCGGCGGCGCATCGCAGCGCCGGTCAGGCCGAAGCCCATGATCATCATCGCCCAAGTGGCCGGCTCCGGAACGCCGGCATTGCCGAGGCCGCCGTCGGGAACACTGGTGATCCCCGACACCGTGAAGCGCACCGGCCCGGCGTCCATCTCATCGACGCAGCAGTTGGGGCCCGTGTAGAAGTCGTAGGTGCCGTTGCCGAGAACGAGCGGCGCCGTGTACATCCAGTCCTGATAGCCGTCGGAGTCGCCGGTAAGCGTGTCGTAGTAACCGGTGAAACCCATGCCCGCGATGGACGTGTCGTTGATCACGCCGATCCACGGCACCGTCACGGTCAAGGTCATCGGGACATCGGACA
>DATAKH010000033.1:0-5211 GCA_036261735.1 Sphingomicrobium sp. | reverse complement strand
CAGCGAGTCGACGACCACGATATCGTATTGCGAGCAGCCTTCCGAAATGATCGCCCGGAACCGCGAGCTGGCCAGCAGCGCCGCCGGGTTGGGCGGCTCCGGGCCGCAGTGAAGAAGCCAGAGATTTGCATATTTCGTCGCGGTGACGTGCTCCGCAAGGGAGTCCTCGGTCGTGAGCAGGGCAGTGAGGCCCTTTTCGTTGGATTCGCCGCGGAAGCTCGGCTTCCTGAGGTCGGCATCGATCAGCAGGACCGTCTTGCCGAGCTTCGCGAAATGGTGGCACAGCGCCAGTGTCGTCGAGGACTTCCCTTCCGCAGCCCTCGCGCTCGTCACCAATAGGGCGTTCGGCAGGCCTTCGTCGGTGGTGAACCGAAGCGACGTAGCCAGCGTGGCATAGGATTCGGCCGCCGGCGATGTCGGGTCGTCGAGCTCCTCCAGCAAGCCGGTGCGCTTGGCGTTGCCGGATCGCTTCGGAATCGCCCCAAGGCAGGGCAGCCCCAGTTTCTTCCGAACATCCGAGGGCGTCCTGATCGTGTCGTTGAGGATGTCGAGCCCGATCGCGGCGACGACTCCGCCCAACAGGCCCAGGGTAAGCCCGAGCAGGACGTTCAGAAGGGCATTGGGTTTGAACGGAGCAGTCGGGGCGTCAGCCCGGTCGACGATCGAAACCGGCGATGCACCGATCCCGCCGGCGACTCCGATTTCCTTGTAGCGCTGCAGGAGCGCATCATAGAGCGCCCTGTTGGTGTCGACGTCACGCTGCAGGATCGCATACTGGATGCTGCGGCCGCGAAGGTCGAGGACCTGCGACTTCAGTCCGGCGACCTGCGCCCTCAATGCCTGCTCGGCGGAGAGTGCGGCCCTGTAGGCGGCCAGGGCGGAATTGACGACGCCGGACGTCGCAGTGGCTGCTTCCCGACCGATCTGACGGTCGAGCTCGGTGATTCGAGACCGCAGACTCGCCATCTCCGGGTGTTCCGGCTTCATCAGCGTGCGTTTTTCCTGATACTCGGCCTGCAAGGCCGCGCGCGCCTGGCGCAGTGCCTGCGTACTGTCGGTGACGTCCTTGGTTGCGCCGACCGCAACCGCCTGGCGATAGGCGCCTTCGGCGGCGACACGCCGTGCCGTCGCGTCGGCGAGCGCGGCGTTCAGCGCAACCAGAGACTGACCTTGCGGGGAAGAGGCGTCATTGCCCTGCTGAGAGCCGCCTGAGCCGCTGTTGATGATTCCCTGGGCCTGCGCGTACTGGACCAGCTGCCGTTCGGACTTCTCTAGCTCGCGGCGGGTGCTGGCAATCTGCCGTTGCAGGAAGTTGCGGGCGTAAGCCGAGGCCTCGTACCGCCTTTGCAAGCTCGTATCGATGAACGCATCCGCATAGGCATTGGCAATTTTCGCCGCCAGCTCAGGCTGCTGCCAAATGAAGCTGAAGCTTATGAGCTGCCCGTCTTTTTGCTGGTCGACCTGGAGGTTCGCCTCGATTGCCCTGGCGGCCTGTTGCACGCGCCGAGCGGGCGCTGCATCTTGGTCGGCAAATTCGGGATCCCTGGCCAATCCGAGATCCTGGGCAACGCGCTCCGCCAGTCCGCGACTCTGCAACAGCCCCATCTGCGTCGCGACGAACTGGTAGACATCGACGTTCGGCCCCGTCGATTGGGTGCTCTCGCTAATCACCTGGACGGTCGGCGGGTTTGCCTCGAGCACGACGCCCGCGCGGTACATGGGCGTCGTCGAAAGGGTGATCGCGATGGCTGCGAGCAGTCCAACCGCCCCACAGGCAAGGATGACCATCCGCCACTCTCGGAAAATCCGAAGCAGCCTCGACAGGTCCATCCCGGAGTGGATCTCCTGTCCCGCACCCGCATCGAGATGCGGAAGGACGTCCCAGCTTTCGTCCCGGGTTACGATTAGGTCGCGGTTCAAGCGGTTACTCCGTCCTCTGCCGGTGCCCCAGCCGGAAGTGCCGGCCTGGTTTCAGCTATAGTCATCTAGACCTCACTTCTGACCCGAGCACCAGTGATCAGCCTGCGGGCAGAGTGCTGTACTTTCGCGACACTCCCGATGCAACGCAAGTAAAGGCATTGTCACAACAATTTTGCAAGGACTGGCCCCCAAGGCCAAGCATTTCATTGGAGTTGAACGCCGCTGAGATGTGAATCGCCGCATCGATGGCCGAACTTATCCGAGCTTCACGTGCCGCGTTGGTCGAAATTCGCCTGGCTTGGCGACTGCGGGTGCTCGAAGATGCTGGGCCATCAACCCAAGACAGGCGCCAAAGATGGCGGAGATCGCTCCGGTGCGCAGCGGGAAGTCGACGAATGACTGGGCGAGTATCACGGCCGTCGCAATCATCGCGGCACGCGCAAACGGGGTCGCCAGCGCAGAGCTCCAGATGCGAATTGCAGCGAGGGCCCACCACGCAAGGAAGAGCAGGATCAGCAGGGCTCCCCCTGCTCCAAGCTCAAGCACGACCTCCAGATAGTCGTTGTGGGCGTGATTGATGTACTGGCGGCCGACGTCGGCAGCGTCCTCGTACCAGTGGTAAGCCCGTTCGAAGGTTCCAAGCCCGGTTCCCGCCGGAAAGGTGTCGCCGATCGCATCCGCGGTCGTGCTCCAGATCGCCGGCCGCATTAGCGCGGAGGAATCGCCGGTACTTGTCTCGACAGGCGCTATCGGGTTGCTCGCGACCACGACGACGCCTCCTGCGAGCGCAAGCGCGGCCACCGTCACCATTAGGCCGCGCCACCGCATGGCCGTCGCAAAAATGGTCGCGCTTGCGAGGACCACCGGCAAGGCGAGGCCAAGCGCCGCCCGCGAGCCGTTCATCACGATCCCGACGGCGACCATCAGCAGTAGCGCTGCCCCCACTCCGTATCGGGCTGCGCTCGAGAGCTTGCGTTCCGATTTCGCCGACACGACCAGCGCGGCGGTCATCGGGATTGCGACCAGCAGCAGCGTCGCCATGTGATTTTCGTTGGCGAAGAAGCCGATCGCTCCGGGGCTATGACGGGCTTGCAGATAGGCCCATGACCCCGACCCTCCCCCGAGCTGCAGCGCACCGAGGAAAACCGAGCCGATCATGCCAGCCACGATGGCCAGGCCGATGCCGCGCGGTGACGGTCCGAGCCGCTCCGTTGCAACGAACACTGCAATCGCCGGGATGATTGCAAACAAGGTCAGGACCGATCCGTATGAATCCTGGGAAATCGGCGCCCAGGATGGAGCCTGGCCGAGCGCCGACAATGCTTCGGCAAGCTGGTGCCGCCCTGGCAACTCGGTCCAAATGGCTGGCGGCAAGGGAATGAGCTGGAGCAGGACGACCAGCAGTCCGAAGGCAAGAAGCAAATATGCTCCGGTTGCCCGCTGATCCAAATGTTGGCGGGGCCGCGCGATCGCCGCCCAGCCAATCATTGCAACGCCGCCGATCTGAAGGGCGAGATTGGTCCATATCGTCGTGGAGCTGCCGCCCATCCCGATGCACAGCAAAAGGTAGGCCGCAACGACGTACGATGGAATTCGCTCCTTCAACCCCCGACCCTCTCGATTCTCGCCGGGCCTACTCGGACGTCGCTATCCTCCGGCATCTCCTGAGCGTGGCCGCGAAGCTGGATGAGCTGCGCGCCACAGCGGCCCGACGGAACAGTAAAGTTCGCCTCCGCCGCGGGCTCGCGAATGGGGACGTTCACCAGCGTGTTGCCGGTCCCGCGACAGCGAAGCGCAAACGCAAGTGTGCCGGCTGCGACCCGGCCGCTCACCGGCGCCCGGAAGCGATAGGTCCCCGGCGGCAATAGCAGGAGTTGCGAAGCCAACACCGAATCGTCCCGGCCGTAGTAGAGGATTCGAAGCCTTCCGTTGTTGCCGGGCTCGGAGAATCCGGCATCCGCAGAGGAGAAGCTCCAGTTGAACGGCGGCGGCGCATCAAGGCGTTTGAACTCGCCGTTGAAGAGCAGCGGCCTTGGCCCCTCGCCTACCCCGGCGAATTGCCGCCACAGGCTGTGGGCGCGCTCATAGTCACCACGAGCGACCAACCCTTCGAGCAGGCGCGATTGCCAGACCTTGCTGTCGCTGCCGGCGGTCCGGCCAGCCGGCCCCGCAAGGTCCAGGATCAGGTCGGCATTGTCCGGATCGGCAGCGAGCGCGATCAGGAGCGGTCTCTTGAGTTGGCGGTTCTCGGCGAGGATGCCCGCCAGTTCCTGCCGCGCCCCGGGGGTCTGCGCATATTCGGCAAGTGCGGGTGTGAGCTGGACCGACGTCTCGGGCAGGATTCGCGACAGGATCGCCATGTTGTGCAATCCCTCGACCGTTTTGCCTTTGCGAAGCGAAACATCGGCGAGAAGGTAAAGCGCGGCCGGAGACCGGGGATCGCGCACCCTCGCCTGACGCAGCAGGACCTCCGCACGGTCATAGTCTCCGGCCCTTTGCGCCAACGCCGCGGCGACAAGGAACGGCTCGAGCCGAAGTGGCGCGGTTGCTGCAATCTGCTGCAGGTCGGACATCGTCTCCGGGCTCGGATTTCCCCCTACCGCCGCGGCTTGCCCGATCTGCGCCATGGCGGTTGCAGCGAGGACGGGAGGAGCTTCGGGCGCCAGGCGCGTCGCGAGCTCGGTCCTGTCCTCGGCGACGGCAGCGGCTAAGGTCAGGCGAGCGACTTCCGCCGCCGTGACGACCGCGACGAGGACGATGGCAATTGCAGTCGCCGGGGATCCCCGCCCGCGTTTCAGGCTACGCCTCCACTCCGGCGGGCAATGCGCCCGCCATCCCTGTTGAATCCACCACCATGGCTGTTGTTCTGTCAGCTTCTGACGAAAATGATAGTCCCCCCCGGAATTCGGCCGATTCGATCGTGTCAGCAGGCCACGAGTTCGGCCGACTGGCTTGCAAGCCAGTCGGCGAAGGACGCCCGCGCCCGGTCCGTGTAGGCCTTCTTCCGATCCGCCTTGCGCGCTCGTCCGCCAACCGGCGGCATCAGGCCGAAGTTGACGTTCATCGGCTGGAACGTCTCTGAGTCTGCGCCTCCGGTGATGTGCGCCAAGAGCGCACCGATAGCCGTTTCCGGCGGCGGCGGCGGCAGAGTCTCATTGCGAAGCTCGGCAGCCGCGAACCGGGCCGCCATCAGCCCGACCGCGGCGCTTTCGACATAGCCTTCGCAGCCGGTGATCTGGCCGGCGAAGCGGATGTTGGGTTTGGATTTGAGCCGCAGCTCGCCGTCGAGGA
>DATAKH010000259.1:0-6209 GCA_036261735.1 Sphingomicrobium sp. | reverse complement strand
GCTCGTCGTCGCTGGGCTGCCGCTCAAGACTCGACCAATCGATGGTACGCCCATCGAGCCGCGGCGGGGTTCCCGTCTTGAGCCGCCCCTGCCCCAGGCCGATCTCACGTATCTGCGCGCCAAGCGCCGTGGCGGCTCGTTCCCCGCGCCGGCCGCCTTCGAACACCTGCTCGCCCAC
Organism: Sphingomicrobium sp.; assembly: GCA_036261735.1. GTDB lineage: Bacteria > Pseudomonadota > Alphaproteobacteria > Sphingomonadales > Sphingomonadaceae > Sphingomicrobium. Next base: position 6,031 of record DATAKH010000259.1, on the reverse strand, counting down.
GAAGACCCGCGCATCGAGAAAGGTCCCGGTGGCGATCACCAACGCCTTGCACCCGATCGTCCCGGAGCTAGTCGCCAAACCCTCGACGCAGCCGTTGCGGATCACGAGCCGCAATGCTTCGCAAACGACCAACTCGACCCCGCTCGCGGCCAATAGGTCGCGGACGGCGGCTCTGTAGAGCGCCCGATCCGCCTGTACGCGGGGGCCCTGGACCGCCGGTCCCTTGCTGCGATTGAGCATCCGCCGGTGGATTGCTGCCCGATCTGCGGCGCGGGCCATAAGGCCGTCGAAGACATCGAGCTCGCGGACCAAATGCCCCTTGCCGACCCCGCCGATCGAGGGATTGCATGACATCTGGCCGACATCATCGGCGCGATAGGTCACAAGTCCCACGTGAGCGCCGCGCCGCGCCGCTGCGGCCGCCGCCTCGCAACCGGCGTGGCCGCCACCGATGACAAGAACGTCGTACATAGGGGCGCCTTACGGTAACGATAGTGAGGCGGTCAAAACCTGGCTGCGTTTCACGTGAAACGCCCCATCTTATTTGCCCAGGCAGAACCGGGCGAACAGCGTGTCGAGCAGGTCCTCCACCCCGGCGGCGCCCGTGAGACGGTCGAAAGCGAGCCGGGCCTGGCGAAGCGATTCGGCGACGAGGACCACGTCGGTGGAACATCCGCCCGCCCGGAGAGCGCCCCGCGCCTCGGCAACGCAATCGGCTTGGCGCCGGTTCAATGCGATCTCGCCTTCGCCTGGAAGCAGCGAGCGGGCCTCGTCCGCGATCCAGGAGGTGAGCCGGGCCAGTCCCTCCCCGGTTTTGGCCGAGACCGCGATCGAACCTGTGGGCGCCGGCCCTCGGCCCGGCAGGTCGCACCGAGCGTGCACGCGGACGAGGCGGGCATGTTCCGGAGCGTCGCCTGGCTCGCCGAGCCAGACGAGGACATCGGCAAGGCCAATCAGGCTATGGGCCCGGTCGACTCCGATCTTCTCCACCAGCTCCGCGGACTCGCGCAGGCCTGCCGTATCGATCAACCGCATCGGGACTCCAGCGAGCGCCAGCGGGACTTCAATATGATCGCGGGTTGTTCCGGGAACATCCGTCACAATAGCCCGGTCATATCCTACTATGGCGTTGAGAAGGCTTGACTTCCCCGCATTGGGAGGACCAGCGATCACCACTCGGACGCCTTCGCGAAGCGGTTCCGAGCGCGGCCGATCAAGCCATTTCCCCAGCTCTATTGCTAATGCGCCGCAATCGCTGGACAGATCGCGATCCTTTCCCCCGGAGTCTTCATCGACATAGTCGATCGCAGTTTCGGCACGCGCGGAAAGCTCGAGGACGCGTGCCTGCCACACGTCGATCTGCTGGCGAAGCCCGCCCTCGGCCATAATCAACGCGGCTCGCCGCTGGCTTTCCGTCTCCGCCTCGATGAGGTCGGCAAGGCCTTCTGCCTCGGTGAGGTCGATCCGCCCATTCTCGAACGCGCGCCGAGTGAATTCGCCAGGCTGCGCCTCCCGCAGGCCCTCGGTTTCCCCAAGAGCGCCGAGCACCGCTGCAACGACCGCACGGCCGCCGTGACAATGCAATTCGACCACGTCCTCGCCAGTCGAGCTTGCCGGGCCGTCGAACCGAAGCACGAGGGCATCGTCGAGAAGCTGTCCCAGCCGCGGATCGCGAAGCTGGCGAACTGCGGCCTCGCGAGCGGGCGGCAGACCCCCGGCGAGCAATTCGGCCGCCTTTCGCGCGCCCGGTCCGCTGACCCGGATGATCGAGATCGCGGCGGGTGGGCTTCCGCTGGAGAGCGCGAAGATGGTGTCCGGCTGCACGGCTCCGCGCTTAGCGCAGCGGCCCGATCAAACGAACAGCTTGCCGAGCCCGACGTTCGGGTCGACCCAGCCGTCGTAAATCATCTTCAGCGCAACATAGACGATCACCGCAAGGCCGACGTAAGCGATCCAGCGGTACCGATCGATGTACTTGGCGATGACATTGGCCGCGAGGCCCATCAGAGCCACGGCGAAGACCAGGCCGACGATCAGGATTCCCGGATGATCGCGCGCCGCGCCGGCGACCGCGAGCACGTTGTCGAGGCTCATCGAAACATCGGCGATCGCGACCGCCCATACCGCGCCCGCAAAGCTTTTGGCGGAGCGAATCCCTGAATGCTCGTCGCCATGGATTTCAGGCGAGCCGCCGCTTTCGCCGCCATGATGAAGGTCGCGCCACATCTTCCAGGCGACCCACATCAGCAGCAGTCCGCCGACGAGGATCAGGCCAACGATTTGCAGCAATTGGGTTACTATCAGCGCGAAGGCGATGCGGAGGACGAGAGCCGCGATGACACCGATCAGGATGACCTTGCGGCGCTGTTCGGCCGGAAGCCCGGCGGCGAGCGCGCCGACGACGATCGCATTGTCGCCGGCCAGCACGAGGTCGATCATCAGCACCTGCAGGAACGCGGCAAAGGCCGCCGGCTCGGTGATGTTCGAAAAATCGTGGACGATCGCGTTCCAGATGCCGGCCGGCCCGCCGAAGCCCTCCGAAGCGTGGGCCGCACCGGCGGCTAGCAACATGTCGATCATTGTCAGCGCAGTCCCCGTAATCTCGTCCCGTCAGCTAACGGGCCACCAGCCTACTGGTTCATCGAGGCGAAGAAGTCCTCGTTCGACTTGGCATCCTTCATCTTGTCGAGAAGAAACTGCATCGCGTCGACCGTGCCCATCTGCATCAGGATCCGGCGAAGCACCCACATCTTGGTGAGCGTAGCCTGGTCGACCAGCAGCTCTTCCTTGCGGGTGCCGGACTTGCCGACATCGAGCGACGGGAAGATGCGCTTGTCGGAAACCTTGCGGTCAAGCACGATTTCGGAATTGCCGGTGCCCTTGAACTCCTCGAAGATGACCTCGTCCATCTTCGATCCGGTGTCGATCAGCGCGGTGGCAATGATCGAAAGCGACCCGCCTTCCTCGATGTTGCGGGCGGCGCCGAAGAAGCGCTTCGGGCGCTGCAGCGCATTGGCATCGACGCCGCCGGTCAGCACCTTGCCCGAGCTCGGCACGACCGTGTTGTAGGCGCGGCCGAGGCGAGTGATGGAATCGAGCAGGATGACGACATCCTTCTTGTGCTCGACGAGGCGCTTGGCCTTCTCGATCACCATCTCGGCGACCTGGACGTGGCGGCTCGCCGGCTCGTCGAAGGTCGAGCTGATCACTTCGCCGTTCACCGAGCGTTGCATGTCGGTGACTTCCTCGGGCCGCTCGTCGATCAGGAGAACGATCAGGAACACTTCGGGATGGTTGTCGGTGATCGCCTTGGCGATGTTCTGGAGGAGCACCGTCTTGCCGGTCCGCGGCGGAGCGACGATCAGCGCGCGCTGCCCCTTGCCCTGTGGCGACACGATGTCGATCACCCGCGCCGACTTGTCCTTGATGGTCGGGTCGGCGCTGTCGAGGGTCAGCTTCTCGTCGGGATAGAGCGGGGTCAGGTTGTCGAAATTGACACGATGGCGGACGGCTTCGGGATCGTCGAAGTTGATCGACGTGATCTTGGTCAGAGCGAAATAGCGCTCGCCGTCCTTGGGGCCGCGGATCTCGCCCTCGACGGTATCGCCGGTGCGAAGGCCGAAGCGGCGAATGACCGATGGAGCGACATAAATGTCGTCCGGCCCTGCGAGATAATTGGCTTCCGGCGAGCGAAGGAACCCGAAGCCGTCGTTCAAGACCTCGATGGTGCCGTTGCCGATGATCTGGGCGCCGTCCTCGGCCTCGACCTTGAGGATCGAGAACATCAGGTCCTGCTTGCGCATCGTCGATGCGCCTTCGACTCCGAGCTCCTCGGCCATCGTCACAAGCTCGGCCGGGGGTTTCTTTTTGAGATCTTTGAGATGCATGTGGATTCGCTTTTCGGGCGTGGGACGACTCAGTTTCTAAGCCTTCGGCGGCAGAACGCCGCCTGCTGGACGAAAGCTGAAACGGCGAGGGCAATGAAGAACAGGCCGGACAGCCTGGGAACGCGAGTTAGGGAGCGCCCGGTCCCGAGTCAATCGTCCGCGATTGGGCAATTTCAGAACGGGCGGACGATGACGAGCACAACGATCAGAGCCGCGGCGATGCCGGGGATTTCGTTCATGATCCGAAGCGTTCGCGTGTCTGCCGTCCGCTTGCCGGCGGCGAGCCGCTTTCCATAGGTGCCCAGCCAGCCCTGATAGGCTGACAGGGCGATCACGAGCGCGAGCTTCGCGTGGAACCAGCCCTCGTCGAACGAATCCACGTTGAAGGCCAGCAGCAGGCCCAGGATCCACACAGCTCCGATTGCCGGGGTGAGGATGATGGTCCGCGCTCGTCGCTCGCGCTCGATCCAGGCACGGTCCTCGGCGGATCCCGGCGCCGCCTCGTGATGATAGACGTAGAAGCGCGGGAGCAGCAGCAGCCCCGCGATCCAGAAGATGACGAACGTTACGTGCGCCGCCAGAACCCACGGGTAAGCGGATCCGAGAAAGCCGGTCAGGTCAGGCATTCGTCCCTTTCACTTGCGCCACGAGCTCCTGGACGTGGGCGGGCGGGGTATCCGGAAGGATTCCATGGCCGAGGTTGAAGATGTGCGGACGGTCGGCGAAGGCGTCAAGAATGCGCCGCACGGCGGCCTGCATTTGCTCGCCGCCGGCAAGCAATGCCAGCGGGTCGAGATTGCCCTGCACGGGGAAGCCGTCGGGGAGTTCCTTGTTCGCCCATGCAGGGTCGACTGTCTCGTCGAGGCCGACAAGGTCGATCCCGGTTTCGCTTGCATAAGCCCGCAGCTTGCCGCCCGCTCCCTTGGGAAAGCCAATGACCGGAACGTCAGCGAATTGCGCCTTCAACCGCTCGACGAGGCGCGCCGTGGGCGCGATCACCCAGCGGTCGAACTGCGCCGGTGAAAGGCTTCCGGCCCAGCTATCGAATAGCTGGATGACCTCGGCGCCGGCTTCGATTTGGCCGGCGAGATAATTGAAGGTCACATCCTCGATTCGGGCAATGATGGAATCGAGCCGCTCCGGGTGCGAATATCCGAGGCGCCGCGATTCCGACTGGTCTCGGCTGCCCTGCCCGGCGACCATGTAGGTCGCAACCGTCCACGGGGAGCCGGCAAAACCGATCAGTGCAACGTTCGGAGCCAGCCGCGCCTTCACCTTGCGGACCGTCTCGTAGATGGGCTCGAAGCGGGTAAGCGCCGGAGTGAGCGAGTCCAGATCGGCCGCGGCCAGCGGCGGCGTCAGGCGCGGCCCCTCGCCGGCGACGAAGCTCAAATTCTGACCGATCGCGAACGGGACGATGAGGATGTCCGAAAACAGGATCGCCGCGTCGAAAGCGAATCGCTCGAGCGGCTGCAGGGTGACGTCCGAGGCGGCGTCGCTGTCGTAAACGAGCTCGAGAAAGCTCCCCTTGTCCTTCCGGAGCTGGCGATATTCGGGAAGGTAGCGTCCGGCCTGCCGCATCAGCCACATCGGCGGAGGGCCGAGCCGCTTTCCGCTCAGGACGGAGAGCAGGGGCTTGTCCGAACCATCCGCCGTGTCGGCCTCTCGCGGCGAACGGGACACCCACTCTCTCCCTATAATAGATTCTTAGATTCTGATTGATGCTGTTGTTGTGCGGGGGGACGCGGGACTTACGTCGCGGTTCCGGATTTGCCAACAGCGGCGGCGACAGGAACCGCTCGGAAATCCGGCGAGTCGCCTTTGCCCTCCCCCGCGATTCACAGGCTGGGGATCGATCCGAGTCAGTGGGGATGGAATGTGGATTTCCTGGCGCCGGGCTCTGGGTGGATGCCGGGTTGAGACTGTCCCCGAACCCGCGCTACGCCTCCGCGATCGCTTTTCCACAAGGTTGTCCATGGCGCTCGTCCTTGCTTCCTCCAGCGCGATCCGAAGCGCGATGCTCGCCCAGGCTGGAGTGGATTTCGAAGCCGTGCCCGCAGGCGTCGACGAAGCGAGGGAGAAGGCTCGGCACGTGGACGCCGGCGCCCTGGCTTCCGCGCTTGGCCGGGCCAAGGCCCTGAAGG
>DATAKH010000031.1:0-7815 GCA_036261735.1 Sphingomicrobium sp. | reverse complement strand
GCAGAGAGCGGTTTCGGAGATACGTCGACGCTCGCGGATCCGTCGGTCGTCGACTCGCTGCTCGCGGGGAGGCTGTAGCCCCCACTACTTGAGGTTCTGGACGATCGATCTGGGTATTCCCTGACCTTCTTGAGCAGGTTCGACAGCGTCGACATACGCGGTGGCGAAGCGAACTTGCGTGAGCCGGCCGCGCCGCTATCCCTTTTTGCAGCGGGAGGGGAGAGATGATGGCGAGCGTGGCGGAGCCGAATCAGCACAAGCCGTGGTCGATGTCGCGGGTGGTGATCGCGTCGTCGACCGGAACGGCGTTCGAATGGTACGATTTCTTCATTTTCGGAAGCCTCGCGCCGGTGATCGCAAGGTCCTTCTTCTCGGCGCTCGATCCGACTCCGGCGCTGATCGCCGCACTTGGCCTGTTCGCCGCCGGCTTCGCTTTCCGACCGCTCGGCGCGCTTGTTTTCGGAGTCATCGGCGACCGCCTCGGCCGCAAGGGCGCCTTCCTTGCAACCGTCAGCCTGATGGGCGGCGCGACGTTCCTGATCGGAATCCTTCCCACTTACGCGCAGGCCGGAGCGCTCGCGCCGGCGGCGCTCATAGTGCTTCGGATCCTGCAGGGCATTGCGCTGGGCGGCGAATATGGCGGCGCCGCAATCTATGTCGCCGAGCATGCGTCCGACGAAAGACGGGGGAGCGCCACCGGCTGGATCCAGTCGTCGGCGTCCTTCGGGCTACTGGCCGCAATGCTGATCATATTCGCATCGCGAAGCTGGCTCGGCGAGGAGGCGTTCGGCGCCTGGGGGTGGCGTATCCCGTTCCTGCTGTCGGTGTTCCTGCTCGGAATTTCGCTGTGGATGCGGCTCAAGCTGTCGGAAAGCCCGGCGTTCGCAAAGCTGGTCGAGGAGGGGCAGGTCGCGAAAGCGCCGCTCCGCGAAGCGTTCGGCGAGCGCGAGAACCTCAGGCGGGTCCTCATCGCCTTCTTCGGGATCATGCTCGCCCAAGGCGCGGTGTGGTACTTCACCTTCTTCTACATGCAGGTCTATCTCGAGAAGTCGCTTGGAATGCCGGCGTCGATGAAGGACCTGCTGCTGGTGGTGATGACGGTCGTCAGCGCCCCGCTCTACGTCTTCTTCGGCTGGTGGTCCGACCGGATCGGGCGTAAGCCGGTCATCGTCGGCGGGATGGCACTTGCGCTGCTCCTCTACTTCCCCGGTTCGCACTGGATCGCTCAAGCCGTGAACCCGGCGCTCGTTCAGGCGCAGCGGACGACACCAGTCGTGGTCGAAACCAATCCCGCGACCTGCTCGGCCCAATTCGACCCGGTCGGAACGGCCAAGTTCACAAGCGGCTGCGACATCGCCAAAAGCGTCCTGATCAGCCGCGGAATCTCCTACGACACCCGCAGTTCGGCCGACGGCCAGACTCGTGTCCTGGTCGGATCGCACGCTGTACCGATCGGCGGCGGCGAGGGCCTTCCAGGGCCCGAGCTCAAGGACCTGAAGGCGAGCTCCAGCGAGACAATCGGCACGGCGCTGCATTCGGCGGGCTATCCAAAAAGCGCCGATCCGGCGCGGATGAACCTGCCGGTGCTGATTGCCGTGCTGCTGCTGTTTGTGGTCGCGGCCACCGCGCTCTACGGCCCGCAGGCGGCGGCGCTGGTCGAGATGTTCCCGACTCGCGTCCGCTACACGGCCATGTCCTTCCCCTATCATTTCGGGATCGGCTGGGTCGGCGGTTTCTTGCCGGTGACGAGCTTCGCGATCGTCGCCGCCACCGGCAACATATACTCCGGCTTGTGGTACGCGGTCGCCTTCACCGGCATTTCGGTGGTCGTCTCGCTCCTGTTCCTGCCCGAGACTCGCGGGCGGAAGCTGGAAGAGGTCTAGCTCAGGGGCACCAGTGGATGTCGATCGGCTGCTCGGCCTCGGCGAGCACCCGGCCGATCGGCAGTCTCGAACTCTGTCCATCGGCGATGGCGCCTTCGACCATATCGCGCTTGTCCTGTCCCTGAAGGGTGATCAGCAGCGTGCGCGCCGATAGGATCGAGGCCCGGGTCAGCGTGACTCGCGCCTCGCCCCCGTCCTCCGGCTTGGTTCCGACCGCCCGCCTTGCCTTGGGCGCGTCGAGCGCATCCTGGAGGTCGGGCCCGGTGACGATCCCGGCCGCGCTTCCGTCATCGCCTACGCTTAGCCAGACGAGGTCGGGCGGCCACGGCAAGTCCTGGAGCCGCGCATCGGCGCTATTTCCGGCGAGCCGGTAATCGTCGAGCGGAGTCACGATCGGAACCACCCGCGCGCCCTTTGGAAGGAAAGCCTGCGCCAGCGCCCGCGCCTTGCTTCGCTCGTCGTCGACGGCGACGATCCTGTCGTCGGTCGGGATGATCATCACCTGCTTCCACTGCAGGCTGGCGTCGGCAAGCCGGGGGAAGATGACGCGAGCAATGTCATCCGCGGGCAGCGCGATCAACGCGGCGGCGCGGGCATCGAGCGCGCTCTCGACGATGAAGCCGATGTCGCCCGCAACGGCCTCGGCCATCTCATCCGGGGAATCATAGTCCCACCATTCGGCTTCGATCACTTCCGCTCTCCTCGTCTCGGCTAGTGCGGAGGCTCCTGCCGGTATCCTGCCCATCCCGCAACCGGCTGACCTGCCCGGTTGCGCGCGGGACTGTAGCGAAAGCGCTGCTCGACGAGGTTACAGACGGCCGAATCGATCGACGGAACTCCGGTGCCGCGGTCGACGATGCACTGGATCACCGTCCCCGCCGGGCTGACCCGGACTCGGGCGAACAGCTGGGCACCCCGCGGCCAGGCATTGAGGAGTGGCCGCGGAAAATCGCGTCCCCTCAGGACCGGAGTAAGGAGCCGCGGCGGTATCACGTAACCGCCACCTCCGCCGCCGCCCGTCCCGCTGCCGGCACCTCCGGAACCGGTTCCCGTACCGATTCCGCCCGCGCCCGTGCCCGGGCCGACGACGGTGGAGGCGCCCTGGGTCGGCTCCGTCCCCTGGTTCGGGGTCTCCGAAGTCGTGACCGGCACCGGCACGGGAAGCTCGATCTCGGGCTTGGGGGCGGCTACCGGGGTCGCCCTGCTTCGAATGTTCTTTTCGCTGGCTGCGCCTTCGGCCTCCTTCGGCTTGGGCTTCTCCTCTGGTTTCGGCTGCGGTTGCTGGACCTCTTCGGGTGGCGGCGGCTGCTCGGTGATGTCGAACACGTTCATCACGCTTTGCGGCTCGGCCAGGTCAATCCGTCCGGACAGGTGGAGCAGCGCGAACAGGAGCGCGCCGTGGACCGCCGCCACCGCGATGATTGCGCCGCTCTTGTCGCGGCTGTTGAGGTCGGACCTGTACATTTGCCGCGTTGGTAACGCGGGCTCGCACAGGTCAGTTGCCGTTACGAGTGACTAACGGGTCGCCGCCTGCGTCGCGCGCGAGCTGGCGCTGCCCGGCCGGCGTCCGCCGCCGTGGCTGGCGCGACCGCCCTTGGCTGCAATTTCGCGCTGTTTTTCGGGGCTCATCGCAGCGAAACCGCGCTTGGATCCGCCATTCCTGCTATTCGCCATTTTCGTTTCCTCCTCGGCTCTCCAGTCGTTCAGCACCGCTTTCGAGCAACCCGCCAACGCGCGTTTGCAGCGGGAGTTCACACTGCTGATGCAGGTTATGAGGAAAGCGGCCGAATGCAGACGCGCATCTTCCGACGGCGTCCGAGCCAAGCGCCGTAATCTCGACTTGCCCGGAAACTCCTGTCAGCAGCGGCGTTGTACTGCCCGCCGGGCAACGGTCGCCCGCGAGGCAGTCCAATGCACGCATTCATAATTGAAGACGACTATCTCATCGCTCAGACCCTCCAGGACATGCTGGAGCGGCTCGGCTATTCAAAATTCAGCTTCGCGCGATCCGAGGATGCAGCGGTGATGGGCGCTCGCACCGAACCGATAGACCTCATCACCGCCGACGTTCGGCTGTTGCCGGGCGACGGCCTCCAGGCCGTCCGCACGATTTGCGACAATCGGGACATTCCGGCGGTTTTCATCACCGGCTACGCCGACGAACTGATCGAGCGTGCCCCGGACGCTGTCGTCGTACAGAAGCCGCTCGACGAGCAGGACTTGCGCAACGCCGTGCAGCGGGTCATCGGGCGCGGCGGCGGCCCGGCCATTCCGCCCGGCGGCTATTCTTCCGCTGTCTGACCACTCGATGCCTCGCGAACGGCGGCGGACAGCTTCGCGAGGGTAAAAGGCTTCATCAGCAGCCCGACCTTGCTTGGCCGGCTGCCGATCTCCTCTTCGTCGGCATAGCCGGTGACGATGATCGCCGGCAGTTCCGGCTGCTTTTCGCGGGCGATCCGCACCACTTCCAGGCCGCTTTGCCGAGGCATCGCATAATCGGTGATCAGCAGGTCAAATTCATTGTCTGGCGACTGGATAAGTTCGATGGCCTCGCTTCCGCTTGAAGCCTCGCAGGTGGAATGGCCAAGGTCGGACAGCATGGCGGCGGTGGTCCCGCGAACCTCGTCATGATCGTCGATGAGCAGGATCCGCAGCGGGCTGTGGCTTTCCGGCTCTTCCTGCTTTTCGTTCGGTGAGCTTGCGCGCCGCTGGCTGCCGGTTGAGCGGGGGAGCCACAATTCGGCACAAGTCCCCTCGTCCACCTGGCTGTCGAGCCGAAAAGCTCCCCCCGATTGCTTGGCAAAGCCATAGACCATGCTCAGTCCCAGGCCGGTTCCCTTGCCGACGTCCTTCGTCGTGAAGAACGGCTCCAGCACCTTGTCGATCATGTCGGCCGGGATGCCGCAGCCGCGATCGATGACGGAAATCGCTACATAGTCGCCTTCGGCCAGCGGCAGCGGATCGTCGGTCGTCAGGGTCCGGTTCTCCACAAGAACCGTGATCGTGCCGCCGTCGCGCATTGCGTCGCGGGCATTTATGATCAGGTTCATCAAAGCGAGCTCCAGCTGCGACTGATCGGCGAACGGGGCCCAGCAATCGGCGGGGACCTGCCAGTCGAGCTCGACAAGTCCGCCCAGCGTATGGGTCAGGAGATCGTCGACGCCCTTGTGAATTGCGTTCAGGTCGAGCGGCGCCGGCTCGAGCTGCTGCTGACGCGAGAAGGCGAGGAGGCGGCGCACGAGCTCCGACCCCTGGTCGGCGGCGCGCTTCGTCATTGTCAGGATTCGCTTGGACTCGCCGGAAAGCTCGGCGCGACGTTCGATGAGTCCGAGGCCGCCGAGGACCGCCGCGAGGAGGTTGTTGAAGTCGTGCGCTATTCCTCCGGTCAGCTTGCCGATCGCATCCATCTTCTGCGCCTGGACCAGCTGCGTCTCCAGCAGGCGCCTGTCCGTCACGTCGGTGACAGTGCCCGCATATTCGTGCGGCTTACCCTTCCCGTCCTTGAGCAGCACCGCCTGATCGTGGAAGTGCCTGAAGCTCCCGTCCGCACATCGCCAGCGATACTCGACCGATAGACGGCCAGTGGAGTTGCGCTCCTCCAGTGCAGCGAGCACCTTGCTCCGGTCTTCGCTATGGAGCCGCTCCGTCCACAGGTCGGCATTTTCGAGCATGTCCGCGAACGAATAGCCCGTCATCGCATGGAGGTCGCCGCTGACGAACTTGGGGCAGCGCGGGTTACAGCCTAGCGGCTCCAGGTACAGCAGGATCGGCATCGACTCGATGATCGCCGCCTGCCGCTGTTCGGCTTGCCGAAGCCCCTGCTCCGCCTTCAGCCGTTCGGCATTTGCGCGCAGCGCATTGTCGAGCAGGGCCTGTTCCTGGCGAGCCTTTTTCTCGATTTCGCGGGTCTTCGCGAACAGGTCGACGAACACCGCGACCTTAGAGCGCAGGACGACGGCGTCGACCGGCTTGAACACATAATCGACGGCACCCATCGCATAGCCGCGCATGAGGTGCTCGGTTTCCTTGTTGACCGCCGACAGGAAGACGATCGGAATTCGCTTCGTCTGCTCGCGATCGCGGATGATCTGGGCGGTTTCATAACCATCCATGCCGGGCATGAACACGTCGAGGAGGATGACCGCGAACTCGCCCTTGAGCAGCTGCCTGAGCGCCTCCTCGCCCGAGTTGGCAACGACAACCTCGCCGACATCCTCGAGTATCGTCTTGAGCGCGAGCAGGTTGCGCTCGTCGTCGTCGACGATGAGCACCCGGGGGCGTTCGCCTGATTCGGCCGTAACTTGCGGATCAGCTTCCGTCAGCGGCTCTGCGGACGCACGTCCCACTCTTACTCCCCGCTTCCTGACCTACGCTGGCCGACAACGAGCGAGTGCTGGCTTTGAGCCGTGTCCCGGGATCCGGTGACCCATACCCGGAGAAGCGCAAGCAGCAGGTCGAGGTCCACCGGCTTGGCGATATAGTCCGAAGCGCCGGCATCGAGGCACTTCTGACGGTCGCCCTTCATAGCCTTCGCCGTAACCGCGATGAGCGGCAGGTCGGCGATCTCCGGCATCCTGCGAATCTCCCGCATCGTTTCGTAGCCGTCCATGTCCGGCATCATGATGTCGATGAGCGCGACGTCGATTCCGGGAGTGTTCGCCAGGATTTCAATGCCTTCACGGCCACGCTCGGCATGGAGAACCTCGACGTTGTAGCTCTCGAGCACGCTCGTCAGCGAGAAGATGTTGCGAATGTCGTCGTCGACTATCAGCACCTTCGCTCCCGCGAGTTCCGGCATCTCGCGAGTCGCCGAGGTGGCCGGCGCGGCGGCTCGGCGCCGCGGCTTCTTCTTCGCCTCCTTGAGCAGGTTCCTGAACAGCTTCGCCAGCTCCTTCTGCTCGGCCGGCTTCTCGGTGACCCCGAACGCTCCAGCTTTCATCGCCCGTTCGACGCGGTCCGAGCCCGAGACGACGTGGATCGGCACGTTGCCGACGTCGGGGTCGTGCTTGAGCAAGTCGAGAAGGACGAAACCGTCGATGTCGCTGAGGCCAAGGTCGAGCGTGATTGCGTTCGGCTGCAGCTTTCGAGCCATCGCCAGCGTTCCTGATCCCGCGGTCGCGACGACGCCCTTCAGTCCGGAGTCACGAGCGATGTCGAGGAGTACCGACGCGAAAGTCGGGTCGTCTTCGACAATCAACACGAACGGATCGCCGTTCAGGTCGTCGCGGTCGTCGGCAACCTCCATTCCTCCGGGCAGGCTCGACGGCACCATCGCGCCGCTGTTCTCGTAGCGGGCGTCGCCGCTATCGCCGCTTACCACGACTGGGACGGACGCAGCCTCCAGTGGGACGAACAAAGTGAACGTCGAGCCTTCGCCGGCCTTCGAGCGGACCTGCAATTCGCCGCCCAGCAGTCGCGCGATTTCCCGGCTGATCGACAGTCCCAATCCGGTTCCGCCGTACTTCCGGCTGGTCGTGCCGTCAGCCTGCTGGAAGGCTTCGAAAATCAGCTTCTGTTTTTCTTGCGGAATTCCGATCCCGGTGTCGGTTACCGCGATTTCGATGGCGCTATCGGAATTCCGGAGGACCGGATGGTTCGGGCTCCACCCGCCAGTCGCGCAACTGACGTCGAGAGTAACTCCGCCCTTCGACGTGAACTTGAAGGCGTTCGACAGCAAATTGAGCACGACCTGCTGCAGCCGCTTTTCGTCGGTGCGGATCGCGTCGGGCAGGTCGGAGTCGAAATTGACGTTGAAGTCGAGCCCCTTGTCGGCAGCGATCTGCCGGAAGGTGCGCTCCATGTGCTGCTTGAGGGTCGCCAGCGGCATGTCGCCGAGCTCGATGGAAACAGTGCCGGATTCGATCTTCGACAGGTCCAGGATGTCGTTGATCAGGCTCAGCAGGTCCGACCCGGCCGAGTGGATCGTCCGGGC
>DATAKH010000258.1:0-6256 GCA_036261735.1 Sphingomicrobium sp. | reverse complement strand
AACGCGGGTGAAGAACCTCGCCTTCGCGGAATTCCTCGGACGCGTGGCGAACGAGGGGCCGGACGCCTTTTACGTCGGCTCGAATGCCCGGGCCATCGCTTCCGCGACTGTGACCAGCAAGATCAATCCATCGCTGATGACCGCCGCCGACGTCACCCGCTATCAGCCGAAACGGCAGCCGCCGCTTTGCGGCAACTATCGCGGCTATCGAATCTGCGGGATGGGCCCGTCCTCGTCGGGCGGGACGACGGTGTTCGCGATCCTCAAGCAGCTCGAACGGTTCGACATGGCGAAACTCGGCCCGCATTCGCCGACGGCCTGGCACCTGATCGCGGAGTCACAGCGCCTCGCTTATGCCGACCGCGAAAAATATCTCGCTGACGCTGCGTTCGTTTCCGTTCCGGTCGCCGGGCTGATGGACCCGGCCTATCTCGCCCGCCGATCGGCCCTGATCTCGCCGGACAAAGCCCTCGCGTCGGTGAGCGCCGGGATTCCGGACGGCGCGCCGCAAACGTGCCCGCCGATTCGAATGCCGGAGCGCGGGACTTCGCATTTCGTGGTCGTGGACCGCTGGGGCGGCGTCGTGTCCGAAACCTCGACGATCGAAAGCGCCTTCGGGTCCGGGCTGATGGTCAACGGCTATTATCTCAACAACGAGCTGACGGACTTCAGCTTCGAGCCGGTGAAGGACGGATGCCGTGTCGCCAACCGGGTCGAAGGCGGCAAACGCCCGCGAAGCTCGATGAGCCCGACCATCGTCTATGCCCCGGATGGCGAGGTCCGGCTGGCGGTTGGCGCCGCCGGCGGAACCACGATCATCGCGCAGGTCGCCAAGATCATCGTGGGAGTCATCGACTGGAATCTCACGGCGCAGGACGCCATCGCACTGCCGACGATCTTCGCCCCCGGAGAAACCGTCTATCTGGAGCGCGGGACTTGGCTTGCCGACATGGCTCCCGAGCTGCAGGCGCTTGGCCACAGCATCGGCTACCGCCCGCCGGGCACGTTCAAGGCGAATGCGATCGAGCGGGTGAATGGGCGCTGGGTGGGTGCCGCCGACCCGCGAAGCGAGGGGGCTGCGGTTTCGCAATGAAAGCAGCACGGCAGCTCGAGCATTTCGACAACCTCGTCCAGATGTTCCTTACCCGCGCCGCCGAAAAGGGCGACGCCCCGTTCCTGTGGGCCAGGCGCGACGGCGAATGGCGAGCGACGAGCTGGGCCGAAGCCCGGCGCCAGGTGATCGCTTTGGCCACCAGCCTGAAAGGGATGGGCCTGGCGCCGGGCGACCGGGTGATGCTGGTCAGCGAAAACCGGCCCGAATGGTTGATCTCGGACCTGGCGATCATGGCCGCCGGCTGTGTAACCGTCCCGACCTACACGACAAACACGATCCGTGATCATGCCCACATCCTCGGCAATTCGGGGGCAAAGGCAGTGATCGTCTCAAGCCAGAAGCTGGCGAAGTCGCTGGTCCCCGCGGTCCTGACCTCGACCGATTGCCACCACGTCGTCGGGATCGAGGATATCCGCGTCGGCCAGTCTCCCGAATGGATCAAATGCCATTCGTGGACAAAGCTCGCGGCCGCGGAGGGAGACAGCGCCGATGTCGAGCAGCGAGCCGGCGAAGCGAAGCGAGACGATCTTGCCTGTATCATCTACACCAGCGGCACCGGCGGTGCGCCGCGCGGGGTGATGCAGCATCACGGGGCGCTACTGCACAATATCGCCGGGGCGACGGACGTCATATCGAGCGATTTCGGTTGGGGCGACGAGGTGTTCCTGTCGTTCCTTCCGGCAAGCCACGCGCTCGAGCACACCGGCGGGCAGCTGTTCCCGATCGGGCTCGGAGCGCAAATCTATTACGCCGAGAGCATCGAGAAGCTCGCGGCCAACATCGAGGAGACCAGGCCGACGATCATGATCGTCGTCCCGAGGCTGTTCGAGATGCTCCGCTCGCGAATCCTCAAGGGGCTGGAGGGAAGCGGCGGGTTGTCGAAATACCTCTTCCGGCGCGCGCTATCGATCGGCGAGCAGAAGTATGAAGGCAGGCTCAAGCCCTGGAACCTGCCGCTCGACGGACTTCTCGAGCTTACGCTTCGGCGCAAGCTTCGGGCCAAGGTCGGCGGAAGGACCAAGGCGTGGGTGTCGGGCGGAGCGCCGCTCAATCCCGATGTCGGCATCTTCTTCCAGTCGCTCGGAATCACCTTCCTCCAGGGCTACGGGCAGACCGAGGCGGGGCCGGTGATCAGCTGCAACCGCCCGAGCGTGGGCATCCGGCTCGAAACCGTCGGCCCGCCGATCAAGGACACCGAGGTCAAGATCGCCGAGGACGGCGAGATCATGGTCCGCGGCGAACTGGTCATGCACGGCTATTGGCGCAATCCGGAAGAAACAGCGCGGGTGCTAAGCGGGGACGGCTGGCTGGCGACCGGCGACGTCGGTCATTTCGACGACAAGGGCAGGATCGTCATAACCGACCGCAAGAAGGACATCATCGTCAACGACAAGGGCGACAATGTCGCCCCGCAGCGGATCGAGGGAATGCTGACGATCCAGCCGGAGATCGCCCAGGCAATGGTCTATGGGGAGCGCAAGCCGCACCTCGTCGGGCTGCTCGTCCCGGACCCGGAGATCGCCGGCAGGAGCGATGTCCAGCAGCGCCTTTCCGCCGCTCTCGATCGCGTCAACGCCGATCTTTCGGTGATCGAGAAAGTCCGCCGGTTCATCATCGCGGACGAACCGTTCACAATCGAGAACGAGCAGCTGACGCCGTCGATGAAAATTCGCCGTCACGTCATCATCGACGTCTACGGCGAGCGTCTGGATTCGCTTTATCGCCGCTAGCGCCGGATCGGCGTGTAGGGAATGAAGTCGCCGAGGATGCAGCTGCCTGCGATCATTCCTGACGAGGGTTCGACGACATGCGCGACGTCGCCGCGGCAGGGTCCGCCGAAGCCGAACGGCTTCATCACCAGCGTGTAACCGACCCCAAGACCGCTGCAGGCGCCCTCCACGCGGTTGAGATAAACCCTGGAACCGTCGCGGAAAGCCAGCGTCCGGGCATCGACGGCTTGGAGATTCTCCGCCTGGTAGCGCGGGATGCAGCGCTGCGGAGGCCCGGCGGCCTTGCCGGCCAGCAGCTGGCTCAACCTCGCCTGGCCCATTGGATCGACCAGCGCGGGCTGCGGCGGCGCATAGGTGCAGCCGGCGACTGCCGCTGCGAGTGCGACTGAGATGACGTGGCGCATTGCAACCTCCTTGGCTTCACCTCTCAGCCCCGCGCAGAAGAGGCCAGCAATCATGAACGGAAGCTGTCCTTGGCGGCTCGAAGACGCGCAAACTCCTGCCAGTCACCGGAGCGAACGAAGGGGTTGGTCGCACGTTCCGCTGCGACCGTTGTCGGGATCGTGATCTCGCCCCGCTCCCGCATCCGCTCGACCTCGCGCAAGCGCTCCGCGACCGCCGCATTTCCCGGTTCCGCATTCGCGGCGAACCTGGCGTTCGAGAGCGTATATTCATGCGCGCAATAAAGGCGGGTCTGCTCCGGCAGCGACGACAGGCGCCCGAGCGATTCGAACATCTGCTGCGGAGTGCCTTCGAACAGGCGGCCGCAGCCCATTGCGAACAAGGTGTCGCCGACAAATGCCACTTCGGCATCGTCGAAGATCAGGGCAATGTGTCCCAGCGTATGGCCGGGAACCGCGATGACCCGGCCGACATGCTCGCCGAGCCGCACGCTGTCTCCTTCGGACAAAGCGATGTCACGTCCGGGGATCTCCTCGTCGGCCGGACCGGAGACTGTCGCGCCCGTCGCTGTCTTTATCGCGAGGTTTCCGCCGGTGTGATCGGGGTGCCAGTGGGTGTTCCACACCTGGCCGATTCGCCAGCCACGGCGTCGTGCCTCGGCCAGCACCGGCTGTGCATCTCCCGGATCGACGACCGCGGTGTCGCCGCTGTCGGTGTCGTGGACGAGCCAATGATAATTGTCGGAAAATGCAGGGACCGCGACGATATCGAGCATCGGCCCTACTTAGCCTCCTCCGCCTTGCCTTGCACGGTTACTTGAGCGGGAAGCAGCTTTAAAGCTTCGCGGGCCGCCTTGCCCGGGACTCCGTTCGGATCCAGCTCAATCACCCGGGTCCAGTAGTGACGCGCCCCCACGGTGTCGCCGGTGAACTGGGCGACATGCCCAGCTTCGAACAGGATCGTGGGATCCCCGGGGGCCAGCGTCAGCGCCTGTCCGATGCTCGACTTGGCGGTTTCGGCATCGCCTTCACGGATCGCCAGCGCAGCGGAGAAATACCAGAGGAACGGGTCCTCGGCGATGGTCTGGGCCGCCTCGTTTACCTTGGCGCGGGCTGTCTTGAGGTCGTTCTGCGCCTCGGCCGCGCGTGCTCGGTCGAGTAGCGCCTCGCCGCGCTGCGGACCCTGGAGCCCCGAGCCCGAGACCGCCTTGTCGAGCGCAAGCGCCGCCTTTCCCGGGCGACCGGCCGCGATCCACATATTCCCGGCAGCGGCAAGGAGCCGAGCCACTTGCGGGTCGGACGGCTCCAGCGCCTGCGCCGCCTGCTCGAATGCCTCGGCGGCTTCCGCCGGCTTGTGATCCGCACTGGCCCCGATGGCCCGGCACACGAAAGCGTCGGCAGTGACGACATCGGGGCAGGGGGCCGGCTGGGCTGCGGCAAGGGCTGCGGCGATGGCAAGGATCATTGGACTTTCTCCACGAGAGCGGCAACGGTGCGCACGATCGCATCGATCTCATGGCGCTCCGACAAGCGGTGGCCGCCGCCCTTGACCAGAAGCAGCTGGACATCCGCTGAACGCAGCTGGCGCATTGTCTTCATGGCGATCTCGACGGGGACTTCGCTGTCGGCGTCGCCATGGACGAGCCGGACCGGGCAATCGACAGGGATCGGTTCGTCGAGCAGCCGAAGCGCCTCGCCCGATTGCCAGAAGCCCAATGTGGTCACCTGCGGTTCCGCCGCGTGGGGGTTCGGTTGCTCGAGCCGGCCGTCGCGGCGAAGCGTTTCTTTCTCCGAATCCGAATAGCCCCAGTCGGTAAAGTCGGGCGCGGCCGCGATCCCGGCCAGCGCCGCGATGCGTTGCGGCCGGTGCTTCGCCATCAGCAGAGCGATCCATCCGCCCATCGACGACCCGACCAGGATTGCCGGGCCTTCGACAAGAGTATCGAGCAGCGCCAGCGCTTCCTCGAGCCAGCCGCCGAGAGTGCCGCCTTCGAATTCACCGCCAGACTCGCCGGTCCCGGAATAGTCGAAGCGCAGCATCGCCATTCCTTCGGCTTCTGCGAAGGCGTCGAGCGCAAGCGCCTTCGTCCCCTCCATGTCCGACGCATAACCGGGCAGGAACATCAAAGTCGGGGAGCGGCCGGGGCGAAAGCGATAGGCCAGGCGGGTGCCGTTGACCTCGGTGAGGCGAGTTTTTCCTTCGGGCATTCAGTGCGTGGTTGCGGCCGCTTGTTGCGGAGGTGCGGCCTGTGCGGCCTTGGCGATCCGCTGCGGCCAGCTTGCGATCAGCGCCGCATTGGTTTGACTGACCATTTGAAGATAGCTCTTCGGCTTCTTCATCAGCCTGGGAACCACGGGAGCGCTTAGGCCGAGCGCCATGGCGACATCGGCGACGAAGGTGACGCAATTGCGTCCGTTCAGCCGATACGAGGGCTGCCGCGCATTCCGGTAGCTTTCGACGACCGCAAGCACCCGCCGGTACTGGGCGTCGGTCAGCTTGAGCGAAAAGTGGCGGTCGCTGCGTGCGATATAGGCGGGGCCAACGGACTCGACGGCGCCTTTGACGGGGCCGAACAGGACGCCTGGAGTGAGCTTCACCGGCGTGAAGCCGTAGTTGGAATCGACCGCCTCACCCGTCGAATCGTCGGTTCCCGTCAGGCGGACGTAGGCATGCGGGAAGGTCGACGCCATGTCCTTCGAATAGAAAGCGATCTCGACCTGGGCATGGGCGGCGGCGCCCCATCCGAGGAGCAGCAGCCAGAGAAGGTGGCGGAGTCTACGCATTTTCACCGATCCCGGATTGAAAGCGGGCCGGCGTGGAGAACGTCGCCCCGCGCACATGGTTTTAGTCCGAAGAATCGCTTTCGTCGTCGTCATCATCACCGTCGAAAACTTCGGTGGCGCCCCAAACCACGGCACCGGCGACAACCAGGCCAATGATGATCCACGTCGTCGAATCCTTGCCGCTGTCCGGGCCCATGTTGAGCCGCGGCTCCTTGTCGCGATTGGCC
>DATAKH010000030.1:0-11805 GCA_036261735.1 Sphingomicrobium sp. | reverse complement strand
GTCGTGCTCGTGAACGCAATCGCTGCCGCGCTTCGAACCGATCTCGTCAAACGCCTCGATCCGGCCGATGCCGACGAGCGGCTCGGGACAGCCAGCCTGTCCGTGCTTGCCGGCCACGACGAAGGTAATCGCCTCGAAGCGCGGCTTTTCGATCTCGTTCATGCGCTTGGCGAGGCGGAGCGGCTCGATGAAAGCCTGATTCGCTCCGCTCTCGACGAAGGGGAAGCGTCGCTGCTTGCCGAGGTACTCGGACGAACGGCCGGAATCTCGTTCCAGCCCGCATGGGAGCACCTCACAGGGGCAGGTGGCCTGGCCTTGCTGCTTCGAATGAGCGGCGCCTCGCGAACACTTGCCGGCGAGGTCATTGCCCGTCTCGCGGAGGTCGTCGCGGCAGACCCCGAAAGCGAAATTTCCGCCTTCGATTCGCTGTCCGAGCAGGACGTGGACAGCGCGCGCAAATGGCTTCGGCTCGATCCCGCCTATCGCTCGGCGATCGAAACATTGGCTTCGGGCCATGGCCAGCGCACCCTCTGACCCCAGACCGATCCTCGGCCGCGTCGACGCTAGCGGCCGGCTGGTCGCCGCCGATCCTGAGCTGGAGCGATTGCAGGTCGAGGCCGGCTCGAGCCTCGGCTCCTCGCTGGCGCTCCCCCAGCTCGCGGCAATCGTGCGGATCGCGAAGCGCCTCGGAATCCCGCTGTCACGGCGCGTCCTCGCCGCGGGCCGCGGGCAGGATGTCGATATGTGGGTGCGGGCGGTTCCGGAAGACGAAGACGTCGTACTCACGATAGAGCGGTGGACTGCCCGGCCAGCATCGCAGCCGCGCCTTGCCGCAATGTCGGCGGTCGAACATGAAAGCCTCGTCGCCAAGCCGCTTGGCTGGTCGGTCGACGATCACTTGCGCCTGCTCGAGATTGCACCGCCACTCGCGGAATTGCTCTCGTGCGACGCGGCCGATGCGGCCGGCGAGCCGCTGACCAAGTACTTTCGCCTTGAGGAGGGCGAGGACGGCGAAATGCCGCTTCTCGACGCACTCGTGTCCAGGGGAGGCTTCGAGGGCCAGCGAGTCAGCGCTCGCGACAGCGGCCGCCAGTTCCTGCTTAACGGCAGTGTCGTGCTCGCCGCCGACGGCGCCTTTG
Organism: Sphingomicrobium sp.; assembly: GCA_036261735.1. Taxonomy (GTDB): domain Bacteria; phylum Pseudomonadota; class Alphaproteobacteria; order Sphingomonadales; family Sphingomonadaceae; genus Sphingomicrobium. The sequence continues at coordinate 10,666 of DATAKH010000030.1, read as the reverse complement.
CCGGGTTCGAAGGTACGGCCGTGGTCGATGGCGACTCCGGTGCGGAGAGTGGGCGACCGGCGCTCGACGGCGCCATTCAGACGGCGCTTCGCTCGCCGCTTGACCGGATCGTGCAGTCGGCGGAGGAAATGCGCTCTGCCGCTGACTCGTCTGTCGGCGAACGCTACACCGCTTATGCGGCCGACATCGCGACTGCGGCGCGCCACCTCCTTTCCGTCGTGCGCTCGCTGGGGGAGAACGGCGAATCCGCCGCCGATGGCCAGGTCGACCTCGCCGAGCTCGCGTCCGAGGCCGTCGCGCTGGTCGACTCGCAGGCGCAGGAGCGCTCAATCATCATCGGCGTCCAGCCGATCGAGTGCCTGTTTGCTCGTGGCCAGGCGCGAAGCGTCGTCCAGATCCTGGTCAACCTGATCGGCAATGCGGTGCGCTATTCACCGCCCCAGACTACTGTCACAGTGTCGTTCGCGCAGTCGCAGGAATCGGCGATGGTTCACGTCGCCGACGAGGGCGCGGGAATCGACGCCTGCGACCACGAACGAATTTTCGAGGCTTTCCAGAAAGGCAGCGAAGAGGGGGAGGGTAGCGGCCTCGGCCTCGCGATCGCTCGCCGGCTTGCGCGGGCGATGGGCGGCGACATTCAGCTCAGGAGCGCGCCCGGAGAAGGCTCGCGATTCACCCTGGTTCTGCCGGTCGCCTAAGCGCCGCCTTATCGTTTCTCGACCGGCACGTACTCGCGCTTCGTCTCGCCGACATAGAGCTGGCGCGGACGGCCGATTTTCTGCTCGGGGTCGGAGATCATCTCGTTCCACTGGGCAACCCAGCCGACGGTCCGGGCGAGCGCGAACAGCGCGGTGAACATATCGGTCGGGAAGCCGATCGCGTTGAGGATCACGCCCGAGTAGAAATCGACGTTGGGGTAGAGCTTCTTCTCGATGAAATAATCGTCGTGGAGGGCGATCTGCTCGAGCTCCTGGGCGACGTCGAGGACCGGATCGGAGATGTTGAGCTCCTTGAGCACCTCCTCCGCGGTCGCCTGCATCACCTTCGCTCGCGGGTCGTAGTTCTTGTAGACCCGGTGGCCGAAGCCCATCAGCCGGAACGGGTCGTTCTTGTCCTTGGCGCGGGCGATGTAGCTCGGGATATTCTTCGGATCCCCGATCTCGCGAAGCATGTTGAGCGCGGCTTCGTTGGCGCCGCCGTGCGCCGGGCCCCACAGGCAGGCGATCCCCGCCGCGATGCAGGCGAACGGATTGGCGCCCGACGATCCCGCTAGCCGGACCGTCGAGGTCGACGCATTCTGCTCGTGGTCGGCGTGAAGGATGAAGATCCGGCGCATCGCATTTTCGATCACCGGGTTGATTTCATATTGCTCGGCCGGGACCCCGAACGTCATCCGCAGGAAATTGGCCGTATAGCTGAGGCTGTTGTCGGGATAGAGGAACGGCTGGCCGATCGAATATTTGAACGCCATCGCCGCAATCGTCGGCATCTTGGCGATCAGCCGGTGGGAGGCGATCATCCGCTGCTGCGGGTCGGTGATGTCTGTGCTGTCGTGGTAGAAAGCCGACAGCGCACCCACCACTCCGCACATGATCGCCATCGGGTGGGCGTCACGCCGGAACCCGCGGAAGAAGATCATCAGCTGCTCGTGGAGCATCGTGTGGCGCGAGATGGTGTAGGTGAAGGTGTCGAGCTCTTCGCGGTTGGGCAGCTCGCCGTGGAGGAGCAAATAGGCGACTTCCATGAAGGTCGATTGCTCCGCGAGCTGGTCGATAGGATAGCCGCGGTGGAGGAGGATACCCTTTTCGCCGTCGATATAAGTGATCGCGCTCTGGCAGCTCGCAGTCGATGTGAAGCCGGGGTCGTACGTGAACATCCCCGTCTCGCCGTAGAATTTGCGAATATCGACAACCTCGGGGCCAACCGAACCGTCGAGCACCTTATAGTCGAAATCGCCCTTCGGCAGTTTGAAGGTGACGGCGTCGGTCATTCGTGTCGCTCCAAAAGCTGGTCTTCAATTCTCTTAAGGCTCTCGCCCTGCCCGAGCAGGGCCAGCACGTCAAAAATTCCCGGGCTCGTCGTTCGCCCGGTCAGCGCGGCTCGAAGCGGCTGCGCAAGCTTGCCGAGCTTCACGCCCTGCTCGTCGGCCACTTGGCGGATCGATTGTTCGATCTCGTCGTGCTCCCAGCTGCCGACGCCGGCGAGCGCTCCATGCGCCGCGTTCAGAAGCGAGCGGGCTTCGGGCGTGAGCAGGGCCTCGGCCGCCGGATCCATCGCGAGCGGGCGCTTGTCGAACAGGAATCGGGTGCCGTCGGCGAGCTCATTGAGTGTGTGGGCGCGCGCCTTCAGCTCGGGCATCGCCTTGACCAGCAGGTCCCGCTGGTCCGCAGTCAGCGCCGTCGCGATCCTCGGCGCCACCAGCTGCGCGAGCCGCGAATCGTCCGCTTCCCGGATGTAGTGACCGTTGAGATTCTCAAGCTTCTTGAAATCGAACCGCGACGGCGATTTGCCGACATGGTCGAGCCCAAACCATTCGGTCGCCTGCTCCCGGCTGATGATCTCGTCGTCGCCATGCCCCCAGCCGAGCCGGAGCAGATAGTTGAACACTGCTTCGGGAAGCATCCCCAGCTCGTCGCGGTAGGAATCGACTCCAAGCGCACCATGCCGCTTGCTGAGCTTGGCGCCGTCGGGGCCGTGGATCAGCGGCACATGCGCGTAGACCGGCTCCGGCCATCCCATCGCGCGGATAATTGCCAACTGTCGGAAAGCATTGTTTAAATGGTCGTCTCCGCGGATCACATGGGTAATTCCCATGTCGTGGTCGTCGACGACCACTGCCAGCATGTAGGTGGGGGTGCCGTCCGACCTGAGCAGGACGAAATCGTCGATCTCGGCATTTTGCACCGCGACCCGGCCCTGGACCTGGTCCTGGATGACGGTTTCGCCCTCCTGTGGCGCCTTCAGGCGGATGACGAACGGCTCGCCCTCCGGGGCATCGCCGCGGTCGCGCCAGGGACTGCGGATCCGGAATGGCCGACGCTCGGCCTGCGCCTTTTCGCGCTCCGCAGCGAGCTCCTCGGTGGTCATGAAGCAGCGATAGGCGTGGCCGCGCTCGAGTAGCTTGTGCGCGACCTCGGCGTGACGCGACCAGAATTGCGACTGGTAATATTCGTGCCCGTCCCAATCGAGGCCGAGCCAGCGCATCCCGTCGAGGATCGCGTCGATCGCCTCCTTGGTCGAGCGGACCTTGTCGGTATCTTCGATCCGAAGCAGGAACTTGCCGCCGTGATGGCGGGCGAACAGCCAGTTGAACAGCGCCGTCCGGGCGCCGCCGATGTGCAGGAATCCTGTCGGCGACGGCGCGAAGCGTGTCACCACCGGCGAATGATCGCTTGCGCTCAAGCGCTCTTTCCTCTTGTCTCAGTTGTGCAATGCAATGGACGAGCGCCCCTAACATAGCGGGTGCGCCTCTTCCACAGCGGGCTCGGGGCTATTGGAGGGCGCAGTTTTCTGCGGTTCGGGAAAGGCTGGAAGCCTTTCTCGAGGCCGAGCGCGCCCAGCTTCCGCCGTGGGCCGTTGTCGGCTTCGGCACCGGTATCGCCGCCTGGTTCGCGCTCGACACGCCGCGTGAATGGCTGGCGTTGCTGGCGCTCGGGAGCGGCCTTGCCATCGCCGGCTTTACGATTCGCGGCGGCCGCGCCGAGCGGGCAGCGGGCTGGTTCGCGCTGGCGATGACGCTCGGCTGCGCCCTGGTTTGGGCGCGCTCGGCGACCGTAGCCGCGCCGCGGGTGGAGCGGCCCGGGGTGGAGGCCTTCGAAGCGGTTGTCGAGCGTACGGAGCCGCTGGTCGCCAAGGGGACCGTGCGCCTGACCCTGGCGACTGCGACCCCGGGCGTGCCGCCGCGGGTGAGGGTTTCGATTCCGGCCGACAAGGCACAGCCGAGCCTTGCTTCCGGCGCCAGGGTGCGGGTCCGCGCCTGGCTGATGCCGCCGCCATCGATGGCGCTCCCCGGCACCTACGATTTCGCCCGCGACGCCTGGTTCCGCGGGATCGGCGCGGTTGGGCGTGCCCTTGGGTCCGTCGAGATTATCGAGCCGGGCGGAGGCAGCGGCCTCGACGGTGTGCGGCAGCGCCTCGGCGAGCATGTCCGGGAGCGCCTTCCGGGCGCGTCTGGCGGAATCGCTACGGCGCTTGCCACCGGCGACCAGAATGCCGTCGCCGAAGACGACGCGGAGGCGATGCGCAGGAGCGGCCTGACCCATCTTCTCTCCGTCAGCGGGCTGCACATAGCCGCGGTCGTCGGCGCCGCGATGCTTCTGACTCTCAAGCTGCTTGCGCTTTCGGAGCGCGTGGCGCTGCGCCTCAACCTGGTGCTGGTCGCGGCCGGGGCCGGAGCGGTCGCCGGGATCGGCTACACGCTTCTCACCGGCGCGCAGGTGCCGACGGTCAGGAGCTGCATCGTCGCTCTTCTGGTGCTCGCCGGCATAGCACTCGGGCGGGACGCGCTCAGCATGCGCCTCTTGAGCGTCGCCGCACTGGCCATCCTTCTGGTCAAGCCGGAGTCGCTCGCCGGCGCCAGCTTCCAGCTCAGCTTCGCCGCGGTGACCGCGATCATCGCGCTGCACTCGACCGGTTGGGCGCGTCGCACGTTCATGCGCCGCGACGAGGGACCGGTCGCGCGCATCGGCCGGGCCATCCTGGCGATGCTTGCCACCGGGCTGGCCGTTGAATTGGCCCTGATCCCGTTCGCTCTCTACCATTTCCACAAGGCCGGGCTTTACGGGATCGCCGCAAACCTCGTTGCGATCCCGCTGACCACCTTCGTCATCATGCCTCTGGAGGCCGGAGCGCTGCTTCTCGACCTCGCCGGTCTCGGCGCGCCACTGTGGTACTTCGCAGGTCTTTCGATCGACGCGCTGTTGTGGTTGGCGCGCACCGTCGGCAATGCCAGCGGCGCAGTCGCAACTCTCGCATCGATGCCGGGCTGGTCCTTCGCAACGATTATCGCCGGAGGTTTGTGGCTGTCGCTGTGGACCGGGCGGGCGCGGCTTGCGGGGCTCGTGCCTTTCGCGATCGGAGCGGCAGGAGCTGCCGCCGCTCCGACTCCCGACCTGCTCGTCACCGGCGACGGCAAGCATCTGGCAGTCGTCGCGACCGACGGCAGGCCGCGGATCCTTCGCAACCGAACCGGCGATTTCATGCGCGACGTTTTTGCTGAGAGCTCCGGCTTCGACGGCGATCCGGAAGAGCTGGAGGATTCGCGGTTTGCGGCCTGCTCGCACGACGCATGCGTCGCCAATGTCGTGAGGGCCGGTCGTTCGTGGCGGGTGCTCGCGACCCGTTCGTCCGCCTGGCTTGAGTGGAATGACCTGGTGGCCGGCTGCGCGCGCGCCGACATCGCGGTTTCGGACCGTTGGCTCCCCCGCGGCTGCGCTCCGAAGTGGCTCAAGCTCGACCGCAAGTCGCTGTCGCGAACCGGCGGTGTCGCAATTTATCTCAGCGACGAGCCGCGCGTCGTGACGGTGGCCGAGCAGATTGGTAATCACCCGTGGGCGACGATGTCGAAATGAGGTATCGAACGCGCCTTGGTGACAGAAGGGAAGTAGAATGCCGCAATATGTGATCGAACGGGACATGCCGGGCGTCGGCGGTTTGGGAGCAGCGGATCTAAAGGGCGCGTCCCAAACCAGCTGCAACGTCCTTCGCGAGCTCGGACCCGAAATTCAATGGGTCCACAGCTACGTCACCGACAACAAGATCTACTGCATTTACCGAGCGCCGAACGAGGACATCATCCGCGAGCATGCGCAAAAGGGCGGTTTTCCCGCCAACAAGATTTCCGAGGTTAAAACCATCATCGACCCGACCACTGCGGAATAGGGGCTCACTCCCCGGCCGCTTGCCAGGCCGCAAGCTCGTTGCCGCTGGGGTCGCGGAAGTGGAATCGGCGGCCGCCCGGGAAGCTGTAGACGGGCCGAATGATGTCGCCGCCGGCCGCCTCGACAGCGGCGGCGGCGGCAACAACGTCTTCCACCTGGATGACCGGCAACGGCGCCTCTGACCAGGCGCCCTGGTCGCCCTGCAATCCGATGTCCGTGTCGCCTGTCGTCGTTGCCGCATAGCTCGGCCCGAATCGCGTGAGGCTCCAGCCGAACGCCTTCTGGTAGAAAGCGATCGAGGATTCCAACTCGCCGGAGGGAAGTTCCAGATAGTCCAGGCGCGGGCTTTTCATCGTTTCAGTACCTCCGGATCAGCCCTGTCAGGCGGCCCTGGATTCGAACCCGGCTTTCGTCGTAGCGCTGCGGCTCGTAGCGGGAATTTGCCGGATCGAGGCGGATCATCGCCCCTTCGCGCCGATAGGTCTTCAAAGTCGCTTCCTCTTCGTCGACAAGAGCGACGACGATCTCTCCGTCGCGGGCGCTGTCGACCTTCCGGACGAGGGCAAAGTCGCCATCGAGGATCCCCTCCTCAATCATCGAGTCACCCGACACTTCGAGCGCATAATGTTCGCCCGGCCCGAGCAGTGCCGCCGGGACCGCGAAGCCCTCGGTGCCTTGAAGCGCCTCGATCGGCGTTCCCGCGGCGATCCGCCCGTGAAGCGGGATTTCGATCGTATCATTTGCCGCCGCCGGGATCACCGGGCGCTGCGGGACTGCCGCAGTGGCGCTGCCTTCGGGCAGCTTGACGACTTCGAGAGCCCGGGCGCGATTGGGCAGCCGGCGAATGAATCCTCGCTCTTCGAGCGCGGAGATGAGTCGGTGCACCCCCGACTTGGATTTGAGCGAAAGCGCCTCGCGCATCTCGTCGAAGCTGGGGCTGACCCCGGTCTCCCCAAGGCGCTGGTGAATGAAGAGGAGAAGCTCGCGCTGTTTGGATGTCAGCATGTCGTCGGCCCCCATCGCTGGAACGAATAGGGAACGTCTAGGCAACAAAGCTTGGCGGGTCAAGCCCTGCGGGCTTGTCAGCTCCCGCCGACGATCCGCTTCTTCGCAGCGGAGATCGCCGCCTCGTTGCGCTGGACGCCCATGCTCTGCTTGACCGCTGACAGGAACTGCCGCGCATATTCCTGAGCCATGGGCTCTGCGAACTCGTTCTGCACCTGGGCGATAAGGGCGGGCTGGTTGAGAGCGTTGCCTGGGATCACCTTGTCCACCTTGACCACGAAATAGCCGCGTCCGTCCGGATCGGGACCGACCGGAGTCTTCCCTTGGGTGCTTGAGAACAGCGCCCGCAACGGCGCCGGCACTTTTTCGCCCATCTGCGAAAGCTGGATTCGCCGGGCTCGCATCGGCTGCGGCGGCGGAAGCGGTACGCCCGCCTGCTTGAGCGCGTCAGCAAGCGAACCCTTCCCGGCCGCCTTGGCGGCAATGGCATCGGCAACCTGCTTCGCCTTCTGCAACGCCCGTCCCTGGATCCAATCGTCTCTCACGCGGTCGCGGATGCTGGCAAGCGGGGGCGGGGCGGCAGGGATGACCTCGGCCGGCGACACCAAAGCGAAGCCCTTGCCCTCGGCCAGCTGGTCGACGACCGGCTCGTCGGTCGGCGCCAGCTCGAAGCCGGACTTGAGCGCTGGCTCAAGTTCGGTGGGGAAGGCGTAGCCGGAATTGCCTAGGCTGGTTCCGCCGGCGGTGATCCGCGGGGTTGTGGTCACGGTCAGGCCCGCCGCCTTGGCGGCCTCGTCGAAACTGCTTCCCTTGTCGTCGATCGAATCCTGGATGCCGTTGACGATGTCGGCAAGCGCATTCTCGCGCTTCTCGGTGGTGATCCGATTGGCTATTTCGTCCCGTGCCTCGGCGAGCGACTTGCCCGGACGGGTCTCTGCGGCCTCGATCTTGATCACGTGCCAGCCGAGGTCCGACTGGATTGGACCGACGATTTCGCCCGCTTTCGCGCCGAACGCCGCCGCCATGACCTTGCTGCCGACGACCTCGCCAAACTGCTGGCGGGTCTGCGGGCCGAGCTGCACATCCGCCGCTCCGAGGCCGGCCGGCTTTGCCGCATCCACCAGGCTTTGCCCGCTGCGGGCGCGCTGGGCGATTGCCGCGGCGACCTTCTGGTCGGGAACGAGCGCCTGGCTGATCGTCCGGATATCCTTGGCCCCGTAAACCTGCTGGTTAGCCTTGTAATAGGCTTCCACTTCCTGCGGGCTGGCGGTGATGTTCGCCACTTGCTCCGGCCCGATCCGGGCGATTTTCAGCACTCGCTGCTCCGGGACCATGTAGCGGGCCCGGTTGGCATTGTAATATTGCTGCAGTTGAGAGTCCGTTGGGTTCAGGCCGGCAGTGAAGGGGGCGGCCGGGATTATCGCCACTTGTCCCTGCCGCTCTTCGAGGAGCATCGACGCATAAGGGGTCGCGACCCCGACCGGGACCCGGGCATCCGTCACGCCGGGAATGACCAGTAGCCGCTCCAGCAGGTTCCCGGAAATGAGTTCGCGGACCTCCTGGTCGGTCAGCCGCTGACGGGCCAGGAAAGCCTGATAGGCTTCGGTGCTGACCTCTCCGGCCAGCCCTTTCACCCCGGGGATGTTGGCGATTTCCGCATCGATCAGGCGCTTTGACAGAACCAGCCCGTGCTTGCGCGCGAACTCCTGAAGCGCGCGCTGCGCAATCATGTCCTGGAGGAGCGGCTCGAAATCGCCTGCGAGCGCCGAATAGTCGGCTTCGGGATTCTCCTGGCGGACTTGCGCCAGCCGCTGCTGCATCGCCGAGTCCATATCTCGGTCGGTGACTTCAAGCGATCCGACCTTTGCCAGCGTGTCGGCGCTCAAGCCGCTTCCGCCAAGGCCGACGCTTTGCATGTCGGCTCCGGCAAATCCGATCAGGATCAGGATTCCGATGAAGGCGATAACGGCGGTGCCGATGGTGGATTTGGAAGCGCGGCGGAAGGATTTGAGCATTGCGGGCGAAACTCTCGGGAAGGAAAATTCAGGCGAAGCTTTAGGGGCGGGCGCTTGCGCCTTCAAGCGCGGCGCGGCTAGGCGCGTTTCGGCAACGGCAGGGGCAAATGATGACTCGGCGCAACTTGGTGGTTGGCAATTGGAAGATGCACGGCGTCGCCGCTGACATCGGCGAGATTCAGGCAATCGCGGAGGCAGCGGCCCGCAACCCGCAGGCCGATGTCGGTATCTGCGTCCCGGCGACGCTGATCGACCGCGCGGTGCGCGCGGTGCCGGGTTTCGCGATCGGCGCGCAGGACGTGCATTCCGCGCCGAAAGGGGCGCATACCGGCTGTATCTCCGCCGAAATGCTCGATGATGCCGGAGCGACCATCGCCATCGTCGGCCATTCGGAGCGCCGCGAAGCCCAGTGCGAGAGCGACGAGGACGTCCGCGCCAAGGCGGAAGCAGGGCTTCGGGCGAGTCTCCTGACCATCCTCTGCGTCGGCGAATCACTGGAGGTCCGAGAATCGGGCGGCGCGCTCGCCACCGTGCTCCAGCAGCTCGACCAGTCGCTTCCTCGCAACGTGGACCTTGCGAAGCTCTCCATCGCTTACGAGCCGATCTGGGCCATTGGCACCGGCCGTACAGCGACCACCGGAGATATCGCCGAAATGCATGCCGCAATCCGCCAGCGGCTCAACGCCATTTACGGCGATTCCGGAGAGAGGATCCGGATTCTCTACGGCGGCTCGGTGAAGGCGGCCAACGCCGCCGAAATCTTCGCCGCCGAAGACGTCGACGGCGGCCTCGTCGGCGGCGCAAGCCTAACCGCGGCCGACTTCATCCCGATCATCGAGGCGGCGGCGTTGAAAGCATGAGCGCGGGTCGCTAAGTCGCCGCGACACCATTCAAGGGCTCCCCCGATGTTCACCTTCCTGTTGATCGTTCAGACTATCGTTGCCGCTGCGTTGGTCGGCACAATCCTGATGCAACGCTCGGAGGGCGGAGGCCTTGGAGTTGGGGGAAGCTCGTCGGGATTCATGACGGCTCGCGGTGCGGCCGACTTCCTGACCCGCTCGACGGCGGTGCTTGCGACCATCTTCATCGCCCTGGCGATCGCGCTTGCGGCAATTGCCGGGGTCAACCGCAAGCCGGCGACGATCGACACTTCGCTGGCCAACTCTCTTGCGCCGGCGGCGCCCGTGGCCGCACCGGCGGCTCCGAGCGAAGCGCAGCCCGCCGAGGGCCAGCAGCAGGCGCCAGCCAACCATGCCGAGCCCGCGGTTCCCCTGGCCCAGTGACGACTTAGCCACATTTATTTTCACTGACGGCTTGCCCAATCGGGCAATCCATCTCTAAGCCGCAAGCCCCATGGCGCGGTTCATTTTCGTCACCGGCGGCGTGGTGTCTTCACTTGGAAAAGGCCTGCTCTCCGCCTCGCTCGGAGCGCTCCTCCAGGCGCGCGGATTCAAGGTCCGAATCCGCAAGTTCGACCCCTATCTCAACGTCGACCCCGGGACGATGTCACCCTACCAGCACGTCGAGGTCTTCGTCACCGACGACGGCGCCGAGACCGATCTCGACCTTGGCCATTACGAGCGCTTCACGGGGGTGTCCGCGCGCCAGTCGGACAATATCACCACCGGTCGCATCTACCGCGACATCATCGCCCGCGAGCGCCGCGGCGATTATCTCGGTGCCACCGTCCAGGTCATTCCGCACGTCACCAACGCGATCAAGGAATTCGCCCTCTCGGAGATCGATGACCTCGACTTCGTCATTTGC
>DATAKH010000257.1:0-1680 GCA_036261735.1 Sphingomicrobium sp. | reverse complement strand
CCGCTCGACGTGGACGAGCAAAGGCTGCGCGCCCTGGAGGACCGGGACGAGTGCGGCGGCGTCGAAGCGGGTCAGGAGCACGTCCTCGCTCCGCCTCGCGTCGGGCCGGTAGACCCGCGCTTCGTTGGGATTGGTGATCACGGTGCGGAGCCGCCAGTCCTGCGGCTCGAGCCCGCCCCCCGACCGCACCGGCTCCGCATAGCGGCGAAGCTCGGCCGCCTCCCTGAGCGCGTTCCGGAACAGCACGTGCGCCGAGGGCCGCGATCCGCCCGCCTTGCCTGCACCGGCCTCGCCGAGCTCGACGAACTGGAAGGCTCGCGCTTTGGTGATCGGGTAAAGGTCGGCGCCCGTGTCGATGATCGCGCCCTGGCCGGCGAAGATGCTTCGCGGGGCAGCCGGGGCGACCACCGCACGGGTAACTCCGTCGCTGCGGTTCACTTCGACCGGCGTGTAATTGGGATTGATCGCGGTCGATACGTCGATCGCGGCGCTGAACGGTCCGCTGCTCGCCTGCGTGTCGTCGGCCCCGCCAGCACCGAGATCGACGTCAGCGAGGCCGAGCCTCGAGAATCCGGCGACGATCCCCGGCGTCACCCACTTGCCCGCCGCATCGATGACCTGCGCTCCGCCGGGAATCCGAACCCGCGGGCCGGCGGCGACAACGCGCCCGTCGCGGATCACCACGATGCCGCCCTCGACGGGCCCCGACCCGTCACCGGTCGCGACCTTGCCGTTGACGATGGCGATCGTCTGTGCGGTAGCCGGGACGGCGGTGGTAAGCAGCAGTGCGGCCAGCGCAGTGCGGATCATTTCACGTCCCCTTCGCCCGGCTGGCCAAGCTCGAAGTCGCTGACCGGGCGCCGCTTCGGGTCGTTGGCGTCGTACATCAGGGCGCCGTCGATCCAGACTCGCTCGGGCCGGGCGTAAATGCTGAACGGGTCCGCGTTCCACAGCACGACGTCCGCCATCTTGCCGGCCGCAAGGCTGCCGGTCTTGTCGAAGATTCCGAGCGCCTTCGCGGGATTGGCCGACAGCCATTGCCAGGCGATCGCCTCCGACAGGTTCGGGATGCCCGCGCGCTGGCCGTCGGCAAGGGCCTTGGCGGCTTCCTGGTTCAGCCGCTGGATCCCATTCGGATCGTCGGAATGGACGATCGCGCAAGCACCGGGTCCGGCATTGTGGACCAGCGGGATGTTCTCCTGAACGCCGTCATAGGCTTCCATCTTGAACCCGTACCAGTCGGCCCACATCGCCGCGCAGATGCCGTTCGCGGCCAGCAGGTCGGCGATCTTGTAGGCTTCCACCGCGTGGTGGAAGGCCGTGATCTTGTAGCCGAACTCCTTCGACACATCGATCATGTTGGCCATCTCGTCGGCGCGATAGCAATGATTGTGGATCAGGATCTTGCCGTCGAGCACGCCCATCAGCGTGTCCATCGCCAGGTCTCGCTCCGGCATGTCGCCGCCGTTGCCGTAATATTTGTCCCACTTGCGCTTGTAGGCCTGGGCCTTGATCCAGGTCGCCCGGGTCAGCGCGATATTGCCCATGCGCGTTCCCGGAATGCTTCCTTTCGAGCCGTACACCCGCTTGGGATTCTCGCCGCACGCCATTTTCAGCCCGTAAGGAGCGCCGGGAAACTTCATTCCCTGCGCGGTGCGGGCAGGAACGTTCTTGAGGACC
>DATAKH010000256.1:0-7180 GCA_036261735.1 Sphingomicrobium sp. | reverse complement strand
GGCCACACCGCCTCGTTGACACCGCCGAGCACCATCAAATCCGCTTGCTGGAGCCGCGCTTCGAGAAGTCCCCAGATGAACACGCGCGGATGGCCGCCATAAGCCGCACGAACGCTCCGGCCGGCGAGCATTTCCGAAAGGAAGCCCACCGTCTCCTCCGGCGATACGGCGAGGCGCTCCGCTTCGTCCGATGCCTGGATTTCCGCCAGCACGTCCGCCGCCATTCGCCCGTCTCCCCCGCGCCAGCCGCGGTCGCCGGCCAGCGATCCGGCGCAGCGAACGAGCTTTTCCGCCAAGCCTGCGAGCGAGAGCGTTTCCCGCTTTGCGGCTTCGAGCGGCTCGAGAGTCGGCCGGATTCGGGTCCACGCGGCAAGGCAACCGCGGCATTTGCGCTCTTTTTCCTGCTCGGCGAAGTGGCGGTCGAATCCGTCAAGCCCCGGCGCCGGCCGCGGACCACGAAGGGCGAGGTCGAGCAGCCGAACGTCGTCGAGCCACTTCAACCTCGCCTCTTCATCGCCGCCGACGAGCGGATGCTTCAGGAGCGCCAGCAGCGGCACTGGCGCAAGCTCTTCCGCGATTGCCGAGGCGATCGCCAAAAGGAGCGTCCCGGGGGGAAGTTCCGCAAGCGATTTTCCGGCGCTGTCGTCGGCTGCGATTCCCCACCTTGCAAGCAGGGCCGACACCCTGCGCGCGAGCGTGCGATCGGGCGTAACCAGCGCGACCGTGCGTTCGGGAGTCTCGAGCGCTTCGCGTATCGCAAGGGCGATGGCCTGCGCTTCCGCGGCGGAATCCGGCAGTACGGCCGTGCGAATGCCGCTGAGCCGGCGCTCGACCGGCTTGAGCGTGCTCCATTTGTCGGAGAATTGTGCCGAGGCAAAGGCGTTGGCGACCGATCGCGCTCGCTGCCAGGTGGAGGCGGCAAGTCCCACTCGCGGCCACAGCCGCACTTCTTCCCGGGCAACACCGATCCGGTCGAGCAGGATCTTGAGGTGGAACTGCGGGTGCGTGGCCTCGCCGCGTCCGTCCTCGTCAGGGCCGAGCGCTTCCCATTCCTCGTCCGGAACCATCGATGGGAGGGCGAGGCCCGGAAGGACGACCATCCCTTCGCACATCGCCGAAACCGTTGCGAGAACGGCGGTTACCGCCGGCGCCGCGGTGGTAATCCCCGCGGCGACGGTGAATCCTTTCGGCGGCTGCTTTTCCCACCGCTCCGCCAGTCGGCGGAGAAGGAGGTTTCGCCGCTCCGACAAGTCCACCTTGCCGATTTCTCGGAGCCGCTCCGGCCAAAGCTCGACGGCGCCGCGCAGCCGGTCGAGCGACAGCTGCCAGTGTCGCGCCAGCTCCGGCGCGTCCGCGGCGGCTTCTGCCAGCCGGTGCGGATCGATCTCCTCGATGAGCAGCGAGTCCAGTGTCCGGCCAAGTTCGCTCGCCATTCGAAGCGCCTCGACAACCGTCTCGCCGTCCCCGCGCACGATCTCCGCAAGCGCAAGCAACCGTTGCAGCGGCTCCACTGCGGGGGGGACCGGCTCGGTGGAATCGGCGGGGTCGAGGGCGCCACCGATCCGCTCCTCCAGCTCGGGATCGCCGATCGGGATCAACCGCGGAAGGACGAGCCCGGACCCGCTCGCCCGGACGAAGGCGTCGGTGACGCTTCGAACGGCCCGATTGTTCGGAAGCAGGATTCTCCCGGCAGCAAGCGACAGCGGCTCGCTCCCGAAGCGCGCGATCAGCCCCGCAACGAGCGAGTCAGAGAACGAGCGATGGGTCGGGATCGTGAAGACGGCGGGCCGCCGCGGAAGCTCGGCTCGGGCCTCAGGCATCCTCTAGCGTCAGTTCGGTTGCCTTGATCGCTTGCGGAGTCCCGACATCGAACCACAAGCCCTGGTGGACTGCGCCGAAGCATCGCCCCTGCTCGATCGCCCTGTCCCACAGCACATTGGCTGAGAAAGGTCCTTCGGGCGCGTCCTGGAGGAGCGCCTTCGACACGATCTGCACGCCGGTATAGACGAAAGGCGCCACGTGCGACCGGGCGCGGCGCCGAAGCCGCCCCTTCCGGTCCATGTGGAAGTCGCCGAGACCGCGGTGGTTCTCGGCGCGCGCGTGCGGCACCAGCAGCAGAAGCGCGTCCATCCTGCTTCCGTCCCAGTGCGAGGCCAAAAGCTTGAGCGTGTCAGCGGGCCCATCGACCCACAAATTATCGCTGTTGACCACGAGGAACGGGTCGGAGTGGATCAAAGGCGCCGCCTTCGTCATCCCGCCGCCAGTCTCGAGCAGCAGCGACCGCTCGTCGGAGATGGCGATATCCAGGCCATGCGGATTCTTGCGAAGATGCGCCTCGACGGCATCGGCAAGGTAGTGGACGTTGACGACGACCCGCTCGACTCCGGCGGCCCGTAGGTTCTCGAGCAAATGGTCGAGAAGGGCCTTTCCGGCGACCTCGATCAGTGGCTTCGGCCGGGTCGCTGTAAGCGGACGCATCCGCTTGCCCAGGCCCGCGGCGAGGACCATCGCTGTCTTCGGCACCTCGCTTGCGATTTCGGCCTTCAGGCGAAGCGCCTTTTTCACCGCCTTCATGCCGCCTCCGCCCAGGGCGCGGCGCGATGTTCGGGGGCAACGTTGAGGTCGAACCACAAGCGGACGGGATCGAGCTCCGGACGGGCAAGATCGCGCTCGAGAAGACCCCACATGCGCGGCTGGAAGGCGGTATAGTGCGGCTTGTTGTCGCGCTTCCAAAGCCGCGTGAAGACCCCGAGGATTCGCGTGTTTCGCTGCGCGGCGAGCGCCCAATAGGCGCGTTCGAAAGCCTCCCCTCGCCCGGTTGCGGCAATGTAACGGTCGATCATCGCCCGCTCGATCTCGGGCGGAACGTCGCGGCGCGCATCCTCGAGCACCGAGGCAAGGTCGTATGCGGGATGGCCGACCAGCGCATCCTGGAAATCGAGAAGCCCGAAATGCCGGACGCCCTCGCGCCCGCGCACCAGCATTACATTCTCTGCGTGATAGTCGCGAAGCACGGTCACCGGGCCGAGCCCGTCCTTTTCGAGGGGCGCCAGCACCTCCATCCAGGCGCTTCGGAACGAGTCGGCATCGACGGCCAGGTGAAGCGCCGGGCAATACCAGTCGGTGAATAGCGAAAGCTCCTCCAGCCACTGCTTCATCCCGTGGACCGGAAGCCCGGCCATCGGCGGATGCTTGTGGAGGTGGATCAGCACGTCGGTTGCCAGCTCGTATAGCTCCACTTCCCGGGTCGGGTCGGTGTCGAGCGTCTCGCGAAGCCGCCAGTCGCCGAAATCGTCGAGGAGGAGAAGCCCGTGCTCGATGTCGCGGGCGAGGATCTCCGGCGCGCTCAGGCCCGCCGACAGGAGCCATTCCGCGACCGCGACGAACGGGCGAACGTCCTCGCGCGCCGGCGGCGCATCCATCAGGACTGCCGAGCGGGCACCGTCGATCACCCGGAAATAGCGGCGGAACGAGGCGTCGCCGGCCAGCGGCTCGACTCGAGCTCCGGCCCAGCCGCTTCGGGCAAGGAATTCATGCACTTCGGCAGCCGGAATCATTCGGGAGGCCATCTTGGCTGCCATGCCGGAGGCACGACCGCTGTCAAGCGCCGAGCGCCGCCTTCGGTAAAATCCAGCGTCAGCCGAAGCGCTTGCGGCCATTCACCTGGGCCGGCTCGCTCGGGCCACTCGACTATCAGCACCGAGTCCCCGACCGATTCGAGTCCAAGCTCATCCAACTCGCCAGCCCGTTCGATCCGGTGCAGGTCGACGTGCCAGACCGGCGGATCGAGCTCCTCGTACGGCTGCACGATGGCGAAGGTCGGGCTCGGCACCTCGCCTCGATGCCCGAGCGCTTCGAGTGCCGCCCGCGCAAGCGCCGTCTTGCCGACTCCGAGCGGGCCCGAAAGCGTCACCACGTCGCCGCCCCGAAGCACGCTGGCGAGCGTCTTGCCCAATTCCCGGGTCGCGGCTTCGTCGGCGAGGATCATCTGGGCGCGCGCGGTATCGTCAAGGTGACCGTCGTGCCTTTCCCCTTGGTCGAAACGAGGTCGATCTTCCCGCCGTGGGCCTCGACGAATTGCCTGGCGAGCGGAAGGCCGAGCCCAAGCGCGGCCTCGCCCCGCGACGGGTCGTGCCGCACCCGGTCGAAGCGGTTGAACACCCGCGGCAGGTCCTTCTTGCCGATACCGGGACCGTTGTCGCTGATCTGGACATAGGCCTGCTCTTCATCGCCCCACGCCTTCGCCAGGATTCTTCCGCCACGGTCGGTATAAGCGGCGGCGTTTTCCAGCAAATGCTCGAGCGACTCCCGAAGGCGACGGGCATCGCCGACCACTGTTCCGGTGCGCTCGTCGATCTCGCTGATAAGCTTCTGGCCCTTGGCCTTGGTTCGCGGCTCGAAATTCTCGACCGTCATCCGGCACAGTCCGCCGATGTCGACCCGTTCGCGCTCGAGCGCGACTCCGACCGAGTCGCCCTGGGTAAGGTCGAGCACGTCGTCGATCAGCTTCGACAATCGCTCGACCGATTCGAGGATCGCCTTCACATAGTCCGAGGCGGCGGGAGCAAGCTCGCCGGCATAGCCCTGCGACAGCATCTCGGCGAAGCCGCCGATCGACGTCAGCGGCGTGCGGAGCTCGTAACTCATGTTGGCGACGAAGTCGGTCTTGACCCGGTCGGCCTGCTCGAGAGCGGTCGCGCGCTCGCGAAGCGCGGACTCGATGCGCCTCGAATCGGTCACGTCGACCAGCGTGAAGAGCGCGTTGCCGTCGGGAAGCGGGACGGCCGCGAAGTCGAAGTGACGGCCGTCGGTCAACGTGATCTGGCCGCTCGCCGCCTCGCGATCGGTGGTCGTCTTGCGGACCATTTCGCGAATCTGCGCCGCCGCGGCCGGGTTCACGAGCTTCCTCGCCAGCGCCGGCACCATTTCGTCCACCCGCGGGTTTTCCGCCAGCCACTCCTCGTCGAATCCCCACACATGGCTGAAGCGGCGGTTCCACAGGTACAGGCGCCCGTCGCTTGCGAACACGCCGATCGCCTCGAACAGATTGTCGAGCGTCGCCGAGCGCACCCGGAGCAATGTGTCGCGGGCGGAGGCGAGGCGCGCCTGCTCGGTGCGGTCCTCGAGGAACAGGCGCAGGCCGCCGTCGGGAAGCGGCTGCCCGACCACCCGCCAGTGGTCGCCCCCGGGGAGCATCCAATCCTCCTCGACGACCTCTTCAGGGCTTGTGAACCAGTCGCGCCGCTCGCTTTTCCAAGTCGGGAAGTCGCGCGTCTCCGGGACCCGGTTGGTCTCGCGCATGCGCTCTAGGACCCGGTCGAATTCCGGCTTCTCGTTGAGCCACTCGGGATCGAGCTGGGTCATCGCCGCGAACGGCCGGTTGAAGAAGCTAAGCGAGCGGTCGCCCTCGAATTGCGCCGCTCCGGCGGTCATCCTGTCGACGAGGTCGCGCTGCGACTGGATCTGGCGCGCAAGCTCGGCCCGCGAGTCCTCCAGCTCCTGAACGTCGAGCGCGAACCCAGCTACCGCGCCGGTCGGGAGCGGAACGTTGACGATGTGAAGCATTCTTCGCTCGCCGCGAACGATTGCCGGCTGCTTGCGCGACGTCGGCTTTCCGGTTTCGAGCGCCTCCACCGCCGCCGCCTTCGCGTCCTCGCTGTCGCCGACGAGCTCGCTGCTTCGGGCGATGACGTCGGCGGCATCGCGCCCCTCGACAGCCTCGACGAAGGCGCTGTTGACGAGCCCGAGGCTGAGGTCGGGGCCGCGGTACCAGGTCGGGAACGGCGCCGCCTCGATCAGGCGGGTGAGCGCGTCGAGCGCCGCTTCGGTCTGGCCCAGTCGCTGCGCGAGTTTCGCCCGTTCCGCTTCCGCCGAGCTGGTATCGAACAACCACAACAGCATCGTGCCGGCCGGTTCCGGCGGCGGCGCCGGCGCTCCGCGGACATCGAGAACCCGTCCCGATCCGGCAACCCGGACCTGGGACTGGAACCTGCTGCCCGACATTGCCGCCTCGCGCACCTCCAGGGCTAACGCTTCGACATCGTCTGGGACCAGCCCCCGATCCTCTCCGCCCAGCCCGATCAGGTTTCCCGGCGCCGCGTCGAGGCCGATCTCGCGAACGAGCCGGGAGTCCGGCTCGATCGAACCGTCCTCACGAACGACAAGCGGTCGCCCTGGGGAAAGGTCGAGCAGCGTCTGGAGCGACCGAGCTGTAGAAATGACGGCGTTCGCATCACGAAGACGCCGTGCGGCCACGATCGACAGGGCAGCGGCGATGACGATCCAAAGCGCGGCGAGCGCAGCGCCGACGACTGCAGTTGTCGCATACGCCGGCACTCGTCAGTCCCTCTCTCGCCCCATGCTCGGTTCATATGCGCCGAGCGAAGGGAAAACAAAGGTTTGCGTCAGTAGCGGTAGTGCTCGGGCTTGAACGGTCCTTCAGGCGACACGCCGATATAGGCCGCCTGCTTCTCGTTGAGCTTCGTCAGCTTCACTCCGAGCTTGTCGAGGTGAAGCCGGGCGACCTTTTCGTCGAGGTGCTTGGGAAGCACGTAGACATCGTTCTTATACTGGTCCGACTTCGCGAACAGCTCGATCTGCGCAAGCACCTGGTTGGTGAAGCTCGAGCTCATGACAAAGCTCGGGTGACCGGTCGCGTTGCCGAGGTTCACGAGGCGGCCCTTCGACAGGACGATGATCTTCTTGCCATCCGGGAATTCGACCTCGTCGACCTGCGGCTTGATCTCGGTCCATTTCATGTTGGCCAAGGCGCCGATCTGGATCTCGCTGTCGAAGTGGCCGATGTTGCAGACGATCGCCATGTTCTTCATCGCTCGCATGTGGTCGAGCGTGATGACGTCCATGTTGCCGGTCGCGGTGCAGAAGATGTCGGCGCGAGTGACCGCCTCTTCCATCGTCACGACCTCATAGCCCTCCATTGCCGCCTGAAGCGCGCAGATGGGGTCGACTTCGGTCACGATGACACGCGCGCCGCCGTTGCGAAGCGACTGCGCCGAACCCTTGCCCACGTCGCCGAAGCCGGCGACGCAGGCCACTTTGCCGGCGAGCATCACGTCAGTCGCCCGGCGGATCGCGTCGACCAGGCTCTCGCGACAGCCGTAGAGGTTGTCGAACTTGGACTTGGTGACGCTGTCATTGACGTTGATGCCGGGGAAGGGCA
>DATAKH010000253.1:0-3601 GCA_036261735.1 Sphingomicrobium sp. | reverse complement strand
CGCCACCCGCCGACGCGTCGAATGGGGCATGATGACCTCGTCGATGAAGCCCTTGCTCGCGGCGACGAACGGGTTGGCGAAGCGCTCTTCATATTCGCGGGTATGCTCGGCGATTTCCTCGGGAGTCTTGCCGCGGAAGATGATCTCGACCGCGCCCTTGGCGCCCATCACCGCGATCTCGGCGGTCGGCCAGGCGTAGTTCAGGTCGCCGCGGAGGTGCTTTGACGCCATCACGTCATAGGCCCCGCCATAGGCCTTGCGGGTGATGACGGTGATCTTTGGAACGGTCGCCTCGGCATAAGCGAACAGCAGCTTGGCGCCGTGCTTGATGATCCCATGATGCTCCTGCCCGACTCCGGGCAAGAATCCGGGAACGTCGACGAAGGTCAGGATCGGGATTTCGAACGCGTCGCAGAAGCGAACGAAGCGCGCGCCCTTCTTCGCCGAATTGATGTCGAGGACCCCGGCAAGCACCATCGGCTGGTTGGCGACGACCCCGACGGTGCGGCCTTCGATCCGGCAGAAGCCGACGATGATGTTGGCCGCATGGTTCGGCTGAATCTCGAAAAAGTCGCCCTCGTCGGCGACCTTCCGGATCAGCTCGTGCATGTCGTACGGCTGGTTAGCGCTGGGCGGGATGAGCGTGTCGAGGCTGTCCTCGTGCCGGTCCCACGGGTCGTCGGTCGGGCGAACCGGGATGTCGTGGCGGTTCGACAGGGGCAGGAAATCGAAGAACTCGCGGGTCGCGAGAAGCGCGTCGATGTCGTTTTCGAACGCGACGTCGGCGACTCCCGACTTGGTTGTGTGGGTCACAGCGCCGCCAAGCTCCTCCTGAGTCACGACCTCGTTGGTCACCGTCTTCACCACGTCGGGGCCGGTGACGAACATGTAGGAGGAATCCTTCACCATGAAGATGAAGTCGGTCATCGCCGGCGAATAAACCGCGCCGCCCGCGCACGGCCCCATGATCAGGCTCAGCTGCGGGATGACTCCGCTCGCGAGCACGTTGCGCTGGAACACTTCTGCATACCCGCCGAGAGACGCGACGCCTTCCTGGATTCGCGCGCCGCCCGAATCGTTCAAGCCGATGACTGGAGCGCCGACCTTCATCGCCATGTCCATCACCTTGCAGATCTTCTCCGCATGGCGCTCCGACAGCGAGCCGCCGAAGACGGTGAAGTCCTGGGCGAAGACATAGACAAGGCGCCCGTTGATCGTGCCCGAGCCGGTGACGACCCCGTCGCCCGGGATCTTCTGCGCCTCCATCCCGAAGTCGGAGCAATTGTGCTCGACGAACATGTCATATTCTTCGAAGCTGCCGGGATCGAGCAGCACCGACAGGCGCTCGCGAGCGGTCAGGCGGCCCTTCGCATGCTGCGCCGCAATACGTTTTTCGCCGCCGCCGAGCTTCGCCAGCTCCCGCCGTTTCTCCAGCTCCTCGATCGTCGTTGCCATTACTTTCCCTCTGCGGACCGCGAGTCTGGAGCGTCCTTCCACGGCGGCGGGCGGGCGGTCAATCGGCGGACCGGCTGGTGTTGCACTGCACAAGACCGGAAAATTCTTGATCGAGGTAAGTGCAGCGGAACTGTGGTCGCTCCCGGCCCGTTGATAGCACAAGAATTCCACATCGAAATTCTCGAAGGAGTGAACCGCAAAATGATGACTCGCGTCGGGGTGCCTGTTGAGTCTGCAGCCGAGCCCTCGGCGCCGGACGATGGCCGTCCAACTTTGCTGTGCTTTTCGCACTTGCGGTGGGATTTTGTCTTCCAGCGTCCTCAGCAGCTGATGAGCCGCTTCGCGGACGAGATGACGGTGATATACTGGGAAGAGCCGGTAGAGATCGACGAAAGGGAGAGGCCGCTTCTGCGCGTTCGCGCGGCCGAAGATTATCCCAACGTCCGGATCGTCGTTCCCCATCTTCCCAAGGGGCTAGACGAGGATCAGCGCACCGCCGCGCTCAAGCGCCTCCTTGACGCTTATGCGGCCGGACTGAGCCGGCCCATCGTTGCCTGGTATTACACGCCGATGATGCTGCCGTTCTCGCGCGATCTCGACGCTGGCGTTGTGGTGTTCGACGCGATGGACGAGCTGTCGAAGTTCAAGTTCGCACCGCAGAACCTGCTCGATCTCGAGCAGGAGCTGATCGACCGCGCCGACCTCGTCTTCACCGGCGGATCGAGCCTGTTCGAAGCGAAGAAGGACAGGCACGACAGCGTCCACCTCTTCCCCTCGTCGGTGGACCGAACCCATTTCGCCAAGGCCCGGGTGCAGCAGTTCGAGCCCGCCGACCAGGAGGACCTGCGACGCCCGCGCCTGGGATTCTACGGAGTCATCGACGAGCGCTTCGACATCGACCTTCTCGACAAGGTCGCTTCGATGCGTCCCGACTGGTCATTCGTGATGGTCGGCCCTGTGGTCAAGATCGCGGTCGAGGACCTGCCGAAGCGGCCGAACATCCACTATCTCGGCGCGAAGAAATACGAACAATTGCCGCGCTATCTGTCGGGCTGGGACGTGGCCTTGATGCCCTTCGCGATGAACGATTCCACCCAGTTCATTTCGCCGACCAAGACCCCGGAATATCTCGCCGGCGGCAAGCCAGTGGTTTCGACCCCGGTGCGCGACGTCGTTCGCCACTATGGGCATCTTCAGGGCGTTGAGATCGCGTCAACGCCCGAAGAATTCGTAGCCGCTTGCGAGCGGATGCTTCGCCTCGAGCGCGACGGCGAGTGGCTCGCCGAGGCCGACCTCCTCCTTTCCGCGACCAGCTGGAGCATTACGCAAGCGCGCATGTCCGGGCTCATTGCCGATCGTCTCGGCGAGAGAGAGCGGATGGAGTCGTCCGCGCTTCTGGTGGCCGCGGAATGAACGCGGCCTTCGGCGCCCTCGAGGGGCGAAAACCCTACGACTATCTCGTAGTCGGGGCTGGCTTCGCAGGCTCGGTGATCTCCGAGCGGCTGGCCAGCCAGCATGGCGCGCGGGTGCTGCTGATCGACCGGCGGCCGCACGTCGGCGGCAACGCCTATGACGAGAAGGACGGGGCCGGAATCCTCTACCACAAATACGGCCCGCACATCTTCCACACCAACAGCGACATGGTGGTCGAGTATCTGTCGCAATTCACCAAGTGGCGGCCGTACGAGCACCGGGTTCGCGCCTGCGTCCGCGACAAGCTGGTGCCGATCCCGATAAACCGGACGACCCTGAACAAGCTGTTCGGCCTCGACCTCCAGACTGACGAGGAGGCGGCCGAATATCTCGCATCGCGCGCGGAGCCGGTCGACGACATCCAGACCTCAGAGGACGTCGTTATCAACGCCGTCGGGCGCGAGCTCTACGAGCTGTTCTTTCAATGCTACACCCGCAAGCAATGGGGGCTCGATCCCTCCGAGCTCGACAAGTCGGTGACCGCCCGGGTGCCGACCCGCACCAATCTCGATGACCGCTATTTCACCGACAGCTTCCAGGCCATGCCGGCGGACGGCTACACCGCGATGTTCGACGCCATGTTGCGGCAACCGGGCGTCACCGTGGAGACCGGCGTGGATTTCGAGGACGTTCGCGGCGACGTCGCCTTCGATCAGCTGATCTTCACGGGTCC
>DATAKH010000238.1:0-3900 GCA_036261735.1 Sphingomicrobium sp. | reverse complement strand
GCGCTCTTCACGCGGGGTTAGGGACGCCAGCACTCGGGTGACGGTTTCCTTGAGGTTCGACTGGATCGCCGCGTCCACCGGGATGACGGCGTTCTTGTCCTCGATGAAATCGCCGAGGTGTGAATCCTCCTCGTCGCCGATCGGCGTTTCGAGGGAGATCGGCTCCTTCGCGATCTTCATGACCTTGCGGATCTTGTCCTCGGGCATGTCCATCTCTTTCGCCAACTCTTCAGGCGTCGCCTCGCGGCCGGTCTCGTGGAGGAACTGGCGGCCGGTGCGGACCAGCTTGTTCATCGTCTCGATCATGTGGACCGGGATGCGGATGGTGCGCGCCTGGTCGGCGATCGAGCGGGTGATCGCCTGGCGGATCCACCAGGTGGCGTAGGTCGAGAACTTGTAGCCGCGGCGGTACTCGAACTTGTCGACCGCCTTCATCAGGCCGATGTTGCCTTCCTGGATCAGGTCGAGGAACTGCAGGCCGCGGTTGGTGTATTTCTTGGCGATCGAGATGACGAGGCGGAGGTTGGCCTCGACCATTTCCTTCTTGGCCATCCGGGCTTCGCGCTCGGCCTTCTGGACCTGGTTCACGATGCGGCGGTACTCGGGGAGCGAGGTTCCGACGCCCTGGGCGATCTCGCCAATCTCGCCGCGGATTCGCTCGACCGTGTCGGCTTCCGCGGAGGCGAAGCTGGCCCATTTCTTGTCGATGCCCTTGACCTCGTCGAGCCAGTTCTCGTCGAGCTCGTGGCCCGAATATTGCTCGAGGAAGGAGCGGCGCGGGACCCGGTGGCGCTCGGCGAGGCGGAGCATCTGGCCGCCAAGCGCCATCAGCCGGCGGTTGTAGGCGTAGAGCTGGTCGACGAGATATTCGATCTTGGCCTGGTGGAACTGGACGCTCTCGACCTCGGCGGTGAGCTGCTCGCGGAGCTTCTGGTACTTCTTCTCGTCCTTGTCGGGGAAGTCCTGACCGGCGGCGAAGGCGTCGAGCCGGGCCGACTGGAGCTTGGCGAACTTCTTGAACAGCGACGTGATGGTCGCGAACTTCTCGAGCGCGTGGGGCTTTAGCTGCTCCTCCATCTGGGCGAGCGAGAGCGCGTTCTCGTCATCGTCGTCGTCGGAGGATTGCGGCTTGGCGCGGCGCTCGACCATGTCCTCTTCGTCGTCGCCGTCGGCGGAGGCCTCTTCGGGCTCGTCCTCCTCTTCCTTGATGGTCGGGCCGGCGGTCTTTTCGGAGATTTCGTCCTTGTCGCCGCCTTCCGCGCCTTCCTCGCTCTCGGCGATCTGCTCGGCGGTGGGGCCCTTGGACAGCATCGCGTCTAGATCGAGGATCTCGCGGAGCTGCATCGTGCCTTCGTTGAGGTTGTTCGACCAGTCGATGATGGCGTTGAAGGTCATCGGGCTTTCGCACAGCCCCCAGATCATCGTGTCGCGGCCGGCCTCGATCCGCTTGGCGATCGCGATCTCGCCCTCGCGGGAGAGCAATTCCACCGCGCCCATCTCGCGAAGGTACATCCGGACCGGGTCGTCGGTGCGGTCGGTCGGCTCTTTCTTGGTCGCAGCGGCGGGGCGGGGGCCGCCGTCGTCGAGCGGGTCGACCTCGGCTTCCTTGGCCGCGGCCTCCTTGTCGTCGTCGCTGTCGTCCTCGGCCTCTTCCTCGTTCTCGACGACGTTGATGCCCATCTCGTTGATCGCGGACATGATGTCCTCGATCTGCTCGGACGCCATCTGGTCCTGCGGAAGCGCCTCGTTCAACTCGTCGTAGGTGACGAAGCCGCGCTTCTTGGCGCGGGCGATCAGCTTCTTGATCGACGCGTCGTTGAGATCGATCAGGGGAGCGTCGCCGCTGTCCTGGGCCTCGGGTTCTGCAGTTTCGTTCTTCGCCATAAATCGGGTCGCCGTTACTCAGTGCCGACGAGTGACGCCAGCCGTTGCTTTATGTCCTTTCGCGCCGAGTGCAGCCGGAGCTGGTCCTCGAACGCCTGTGTTTCGCCGGCCTTCAAACGCTCGGTGGCCTCGTCGAGAGCCGCACCGATCTCTTCATCCGCCGCGAGCGCATCGATCGCGACCCCCAGGTCACGCACCGCCCGTTGGGGATCGGTGTCGCTGCGGGTGAAGGAAAAGCCGATTCCGCCGGCTCGGCGCGCCTGCTCCAGGGCTGCGGCCGCTCCGGCTTGCTGCAATATGGTGGCGAGCTTCTGGCGATCAAGCGGCGCTTCCGCAAGGGCCGCGTCGACGATTCGGTCGCGAAGGGCCGAGAGCGGGCGGTCGGCGATGGGCAGGTGGGCGAGCTGCTCCATGTGCTCGGGAAGCGCCTCGGGGTAGAGCGCGAAGCCGAGGACAAGGGCCCGGGCGGTCGCGGTGTCGATGCCCGAGCGGCCGATCCGGCGGGCTGTGTCGCTGGCCGGGAGCGCCGGCGCGACCCACTTGCCGCTGCGCTTGTCGAAGCGGTTCTGCGGGCGGGCGGAGAAGGGCCTGCGGACGGAACCGAACTCGGAGTCGAAGCGGGCCAGCCACTGGTCGCGGTAGAGGCGGCGGAGCTCAGGATCGCCGATCGCCTGGCTGTGCTCGACGAGGCGCTGGCGAAGGCCGGCTCGGGCTTCGGGCGTCGTCAGCGGGGCGGAGTCGCGCTCGTGGCGCCACAGGCGCTGGTCGAGCGGTTCGGGCTCGGCAAGGAGCTCTTCGACTGCCTCGCGGCCGCCGGCGCGGACGATGTCGTCGGGGTCCTGGCCGGGCGGGAGCTCGACGAAACGCAGGGTGCGCTCGGGCGCGATATGGGGGAGTGCGCGAAGAGCGGCGCGGATCGCGGCCTTCTGCCCCGCGCTGTCGCCGTCGAAGCAGAGGATCGGCGCGGGGTCCAGCCGCCACATGCGTTCGAGCTGGGCCTCGGTGACGGCGGTTCCGTTGGGGGCTACGGCCTCCGCTACTCCGGCGCGGTCGAGGGCGATCACGTCCATATAGCCCTCGACGACGACCAGCCGTTTCGCCTGGCGGCTGGCGGGGCCGGCGCGGTCGATGTTGTAGAGGGTCCGGCCCTTGTCGAAGAGCGGCGTGTCGGGGGAGTTGAGATATTTGGGCTCGCCTTCGCCCAGGATCCGCCCGCCGAAGCCGATCACCCGCCCGCGCTGATCGCGGATGGGAATCATCAGCCGGCCCCTGAAGCGGTCGTAGGGCTCGCCCTCGTCGGGCTGGATCAGCATGCCGGTTTCGACCAGCTTGTCCTCGCCGAGCGACGAGAGGGCGCGCTTGAGCGCATTGCGGCTGTCCGGGGCGAGGCCGATTCCGAACCGGGCGACCTGACCGGAATCGATCCCGCGGCTCTTGAGATAGTCGCGGGCCGCGGCGCCATTGACGCCCTGCAGCTGCTCGGCGAACCACTTTTGGCACGACGCCATGACGTCGGTCAGCGATGCGGCGCGCTCGGCGCGCTCCCTGGCCGCCGGGTCGGGCGCGGGGACGTCCATTCCAGCCTTGGCCGCAAGCTCCTTGATTGCGTCCATGAACGGCAGCCCGCGGTGGTCGGTCAGGAAGCGGATCACGTCGCCGTGGGCGCCGCAGCCGAAGCAATGGTAGAAGCCCTTGTCGTCGTTGACGGTGAAGCTGGGTGTCTTCTCGTTGTGGAACGGGCAGCACGCCTTGAATTCGCGGCCGGCGCGAATCAGCTTCACGTGCGGGGCGATGACGGTCGACAGCAGGGTCCGGGCGCGAAGCTCATCCAGCCACTGTGTCGAGAGGGTCATCGAATCACTTTGCCACGCGGCGGCCCACCCGCAAGCGGCAACCCCGACTTATCCACAGCTCGCATATCCTCCCGAGGCGAAGCGCCGTGCGGGTGAATATTTAACCGCGGGGATTGGGCCAAGGCGGGTTATCATCGTTGCGGTTCCGAAACAGGGTGGCACC
>DATAKH010000224.1:0-12588 GCA_036261735.1 Sphingomicrobium sp. | reverse complement strand
GAAGCCAGGGAGAAGGCTCGCCACGAGGACGCCGGCGCCCTGGCGTCCGCGCTTGCCCGGGCCAAGGCGCTGAAGGTGAGTTGCGGCAGGCCCGGCGACCTGGTCATCGGAAGCGATTCCGTCGTCAGCGTCGACGGCAGGCTGTACGACAAGCCGGCCGACCGCGGCGAGGCCGCCAGCCACCTTCGAACCTTCTCGGACAACGAGATTCGGCTGACGAGCAGCGCCGCGCTCGCCCGCGACGGCATCGTCGAGTGGGAAGTCTGCGACACGGCCATTCTTCGGGTGCGGCCGCTTTCGGATTCGTTCATCGATTCGTACCTCGATGCGGAATGGCCGGAAGTCGGCTATTGCGTCGGGGTCTTCCGGTTCGAAGGGCGCGGCGTGCAATTGTTCGACTCCGTCGACGGCAGCTATTTCACGATCCTCGGAATGCCCCTGCTTCCGTTGCTCGCCGCCCTTCGCGAGCGAAGAGCGATCCCCGAATGATCCGGCTTGCGCTCACGGGCTCGATCGGAATGGGCAAGTCGACGGTGGCTGAAATGTTCAGGCGGGCCGGCATACCGGTCTTCGATGCCGACGCCGTCGTCCGCCGGCTTCAGGGCCGCGGCGGAACGCTGGTCAAGCGGATCGAG
The DNA here is from genome assembly GCA_036261735.1 of Sphingomicrobium sp. GTDB lineage: Bacteria > Pseudomonadota > Alphaproteobacteria > Sphingomonadales > Sphingomonadaceae > Sphingomicrobium. The sequence goes on along the minus strand of DATAKH010000224.1, from coordinate 11,953 downwards.
GAGCGCTTCCCCGGGACCACCGGACCGGAGGGAGTCGATCGCGACGCACTTTCCAATCGCGTTCTCGGCAACCCGGACGAACTGGCCGCGCTCGAATCGATCGTTCATCCCGCGGTTCACCACGAACGCACGCGGTTCATCGTCGAAAATGGCGATTCGCCCGCGCTCGTGTTTGAAATCCCGCTGCTGTTCGAGACCGGCGGCGACGAGGCCTTCGACAAGATCATCGTCGTTTCCGCCCCGCCCGAGGTCCAGCGCGAGCGCGTGCTTTCGCGGCCAGGAATGACGGTAGAGAAGTTCGACGCCCTGCTGGCGCGCCAAACTCCCGACGAGGAAAAGCGAAGCAAGGCGGACTTCGTCGTCGACACCGGCGGCGACCTATCCACAACTGAACGGCAGGTCCGGCACATTCTCTCTTGTCTCGGACTCGGGGCCGATGGTTAAATCGGACCATGCGCGAAATCGTCTTTGACACGGAAACGACCGGGCTCGACCCGGCCGGCGGCGACCGGATCGTCGAGATCGGCTGCGTGGAAATGATCAACCGCGCCGAAACCGGGCGGCACTTTCACGCTTATTTCAACCCCGATCGGCCGATGCCGCCCGGCGCCGAGGCGGTTCACGGGCTCAGCGACGTGTTCCTCTCCGACAAGCCCCGGTTCAGCGAAGTGGCCGATGAGTTGCTCGAGTTCATGGACGACGCGCCGCTCGTCGCCCACAATGCGAGCTTCGACTTCGGCTTCCTGAACAGCGAGCTGGGCATCTGCGGCCGGACATCAATCTGCACCAGCCGGATGGTCGACACGTTGTCGCTGGCGCGAAGCCGGCACCCCGGCGCCAAACACAGCCTCGACGCATTGTGCGCGCGGTTCGGTGTCGATCGCAGTCACCGGGTCAAGCATGGCGCCCTGCTTGACGCCCAGTTGCTGGCGCAGGTCTATATTGAGCTGACGGGCGGGCGGCAGATCGGGCTCGGACTGGTCGAGGACACCGACGACGTGGTTTCTGTCGAGGCCCGAGGCGCCGTCACTATTCGCGAGCCCAGGATCGCGCGGCCGCATGAACCGGCAATTGAGGAGCTTGAGCGCCATCGCGCGTTTATATCCAAGTTGGTCGACCCGCTCTGGGCACGCTTCACCGCTGCGAGTTGACGCAGCGTCGAGCGCCGCCCTAAGCGGCGGCCGAAGCCCAGGAAAGGAGCCTCGAAAGTGGATGTTCGTGTCGCGGACCACCAGGTCGAAACCGGCGATTCCATCAAGGAACATGCAATCCAGCGAATCGAGGAGATCACCGAAAAATATTATTCGCGGGCGGTCGGCGCCGACGTCACCTTCGGCAAAGGACCCTACGCAGATTATACCTGCGACATCGTCGCTCCCGTTGGCCAGGGAGTCGTTCTCAAGGCGTCGCACCGGGCGCCCAACGCGCAGGTCGCGTTCGAATGCGCCGCGGACAAAATCGAGAAGCAGCTCCGCCGCTACTCGAAGCGATTGAAGGAGCATAAGGCGGGGAACGACGTCTCTCCTCGGATCGAGGCGAGTGCGGCCTATCGGGTGTTCGCAGGCACGTCCGAGCAGGACGAGGTTCCGGACAATCCCGCGATCGTCGCCGAGACCCAGGTCGATATTCCCGAGGCAAGCGTCGCAAACGCGGTCATGATGATGGACCTGCGCAATACGCCGGCGCTGATGTTCAAGAACACCAAGACCGGCGAACTGAACATGGTCTACCGCCGCGAAGACGGCAACGTCGGCTGGGTCGAGCCGAACGACCGCTGACGTCAACGCCCGATGATCCGCGCATGTGCGCGGGCCAATTGCAGAAGTTTATCATGCACCTGTCCGAGTTCCTCGATTTCGACGCGATCAAGCCCGCCCTGTCGGCGGGCAACAAACGGTCATTGCTCAACCAGCTTTCGAACCTGGCCGGCAGCCGCCTCGGGATTGCGCCCGCCGACATCCTGGCGACGGTAAGCGAGCGGGAAAAGCTCGGCTCGACGGGCTTCGGTCAGGGAGTCGCGATCCCGCACGGCAAGGTGGAGGGGATCAGCCGGATCTATTGCCTGTTCGTGCGCCTCGCCGACCCGGTCAGGTACAAGGCAATCGACCGCGAACCCGTCGACCTGGTCTTCCTTCTCCTCTCCCCTCCGGACGCGGGCGCCGACCATCTCAAGGCTCTGGCTGCGATCAGTCGAGTGGTCCGCCACGCTCCGACCCTGGAGAAGATGCGCGGCGCGCGCAGCCGTGACGCGCTCGCGGCTGTACTCATGGGCGCGGACGAACGCGACGCCGCTTGAGGACGCCCAGCAAGTGACCGCGCAATGAGCGGCGGCCGCCTGAGCGCATCGGTGGAAGCGTCGGGCCTGGTTCGGCGGGCGGAGGCGGACGGCGGTTTCGCCGCAATTCTTCACAAGGGCGATGCCGAGCGGGGAGCGCTTCTGATCGTCATCCGCGGACGCGGGAAGCTGGTTGCCTGTCTCGAACGGACTCTGAAGCCGGGCGGCGATTATGGCTGGGCCACGGTCGGTCCGGAGTCTTCCGAAAGCGAGCCGGAACTGGCCGAATTTCTCGCTCGGCGGGTGCAGTTCGACCCTGATCTTTGGTTAATTGAACTGGATATCGCGGACCCGGAACGATTCATCGCTGAAACGACCTTGGCGGGTTGACGCTCGCGGCGGCGGCGGGAAAGGCGATTGCCGAAACGAGAGCGGGGGGCGCTTTCCGCCGAATGGCCGGTAGGAAGCGCCACGCGAGACGGGGAATCGCCCCGGGGGCAAATGCGGCAGTTTACTGCGAGCTCCTGCGGATTGGCGGTTCACCGCAATTTTGACGGACAATATGACGGTTTCCCTTCGTTCGGCGTTGCTGGTCTGCGCTGCAATGAGCGCAAGTTCTGTCGCGCCGGCCCAGGTCGGGCCGACTGCCGCGCCGATTGTTGAGACCGCGAGCGCTGGCAATCCTTCGGCGATCGCGCAGGAGCTGCTTCGGCGGTCCGACCAGCTTGCGGTCCCGGTGGACACGCCAACGGAAGAAGTGTCGGCCGTTGAGCCCGAGGCGCCCGAAATCGACCCGAATGCCGATCTTCAAACCCTGGTCGCCCAGCTTCGCAGCTCCGATCCCGGGGATCGCCAGCTCGAATGCCTGTCCGTGGGAATCTATTTCGAATCGAAGGGCGAGCCGCTCGCCGGGCAGCTGGCGGTCGGCGAAGTGATCGCCAATCGTGCCGAAAGCGGCCGCTTTCCCGACACCTATTGCGGGGTGATCCTGCAGCGCGGCCAGTTTTCCTTCGTCCGAAGGGGGCATTGGCCACACATTCGCCGCGACAGCCAGTCGTGGAAGACAGCAGTTGCCATCGCCCAGATCGTCGACCGGGATCTGAAGGATTCGAAGGCGGAGGACGCGCTGTTTTTCCATGCTCGCCGGGTCAACCCGGGCTGGAAGAAGAAGCGCGTGGCCTCGATCGGGAACCACATCTTCTTCCGCTGATCGACGCGCCGATCCCCAACATTCGATGGACGTAACCGACAATCTCCCGGATTGTCTGCGTTCGTGCATTGTTCTAGCCTTCGGGGGTGAGCACCGCCCCCGAATCGCTGCAGCCTTGCCTTTCCGACTCGCCTCTGGCGGCTGACGTCGCGCGTGGAGTGACTCGCCTGTTCTGCAGGCAGGAATTGTTCACGATTTGCGAAGTGCCGCTACCGAACGGGCGCCGCGCGGACATGATGGGCGTGGATTCGAAGGGCAACCTCACCATCGTCGAGATCAAGGTCGCGAAGGCCGACCTGCTCGGTGACTGCAAGTGGACCGATTATCTCGACTTCTGCGACCATTTCTATTGGGCGGTGTCGCCGCAACTGGCGTCGATTCTTGACGGCGAGGGATTCCTGCCAAGCGAAGCCGGACTGATCGTCGCCGACCGCTATGATGCTGCGCTTGTCCGTGAAGCTGCACACCGTCCGCTGGCGGCGGCCCGGCGCAAGGCCGAGCTCCTGCGCTTCGCGCGCCGGGCGGCCCGGCGACTTTCGGAGCAGCTCGACCCGAGCCTGGGAATGGCGAGTTAGGGCTTCGGCCGTTTCGCTTCGATGATCCGCAGCAGCTCCGGCGTTCTGCTGTCGCGCCTGGCATAGTCGCGTGCCGAATAGCCCTGGGCCGAGTCGGCCTTGTCCGGATCGGCACCCGCCTCGAGGAGCATGCGGACGATCTGCACCTGGCGTCTTTGAACGGCAACGATCAGCGGCGTTTCGCCCATCCTGTTACCTTCGTTGACCTTGGCGCCGACACTGATCAGCCATCCGACAGCGTCGGCGAGCCCTACCCTGGCCGCGGCCAGCAGTGGGGTTTCGCCGTTTTCGCCAGGCAGGTCGGGATCCGCGCCTTTCTGCAGCAAGTGGCCGATCCATTGCCGGTCGCGATTCTTGATTGCCGCGACCAGCGCCGTTCGACCCTTGGGATCGCGGGCATTCACCAGGTTCGGCCTGTCCTGCAGAAGCTTCAACGCCTGGCCGCCGTCGCCCTCGGCAATGGCGGTCACAAACTGTTCGCCGCTGTTGACCGCCAGTTGGGCGTTGGCCGGCAGCGCGGCGGCAACGGCGGCAACGGCAACGACGACGCACTTCAGCGCATTCATTCGGACTCCCCCCGGGGCTGGCTTGATTGATCGGGGTTAGCAGAGCATTGCAGCTCTTGTCATGACCTCCGCCAAGCCGTTCTGGGAAAAGCCTTTGTCGACGCTGGACCGCGGCGAATGGGAGGCGTTGTGCGACGGCTGCGGGCGCTGCTGCACCCACAAGCTGGAAGATGACGAGAGCGGCGAGCTTTATCCGACCAACGTCGCCTGCCGGCTGCTCGACCGGCGCAATGGGCGGTGCAGCGATTATTCCAACCGCCGAAAGCTGGTCAGCGATTGCGTCGTGCTCAGCCGGCGCAATCTCGATTCGCTCGACTGGCTTCCGGAAACCTGCGCCTATCGCCTTCGCGCCGCGGGCCGGCCGCTTCCCGATTGGCATTACCTGATCTCTGGCAGCCGCGAGACGGTCCACGAAGCGGGACAATCGACCCGCGGTTGGACGGTGAGCGAAGACGACGCCGGCGATCTCGAATTCCACGTTGTCGAGCGTGCGCTCTAAGCGAATCGCAACCCACCCGGACCTGCCGCTTCCGGTTCTACTCTGCCCTATCCGGACTGCCCGTCGGATGCGGCTGCGCCTGGATGAGACCGAGCGGCTGCTCAAGGTCACCCATCCCCGCCATGTGCGCGCCAGCGCCGCGCTTGACTGGGCGGCGGCCCAGAGGCCGTGGGTAGACGAACAGCTCGCGCGCGCCCTGCCGGCGGAGCCGTTTGCGGCCGGAGCCGTGATCCCCGTGGAAGGCGTCGACGTCGAGCTGCATTGGTCGGAGGACCTGCCACGCCGCCCCGCCCTGCGCGATGGACGGCTCGGCTGCGGAGGACCGCAGTCCGGCTTCGCCCGCCGGATCGAGACGTTCCTCAAGCGGCTGGCGCAGGACAGGCTGTCGGTGGAAACCGCCGCGATCGCACGGTCGGCGGGACTGCAGGCGAGTTCGGTTTCGGTCGGCGACGCTCGAACCCGGTGGGGAAGCTGCAGCAGCAGCGGCGCGATTCGCTACAGCTGGCGGCTGATCCTTGCGCCGAGCGACGCCCGCCGCTTCGTCGTCGCGCACGAGGTCGCGCACTTGAAGCACCTCAACCACGGCAAGGATTTCAAGGCGTTCGAGCGCGAACTGTTCGGCGGGGAGACCGCTGCCGCGGAAGACCTATTGCGGGCTGTCGGGCCGCGGCTGCGCCGTATCGGCCGAAGTCGTTGAGCGCGGCTGCGGCTGCGGCTGCGTAGCGGGCGGTTGCTGCCTCTGCCGGCGAATGTCGGGCTGCGGCTGCACGGTACCCGGCGGCACCTGCTGCCCCTGCGGCCGCGGCTGCTGCCGTTCGCGGTTGCCGCCAAGGACATTGTCCAGCCACTGCTGTGTCAGGCCGCCGGGCGGTTCCTGTCCGGGAAGCTGCTGCTGGCGCGGGTCCATGCCGGGCGGATAGTCGCCGGTCGAAGGCAGCGGCATGCCGTTTTCGTCAACCAGCGGCGGCGAGTCGAAATCGAAGAAGTCGTCGCCCAGATATTCCTCTTCGGGCCCGAGCTGCCAATCGGGCATCGGCACCTGGGTCTCGAACTGCTCGACCGGCCGGTTCGCGACGGCTACCGACATGAAATCCTGGAAGGCCCGGGCGGGAGCCGTTCCGCCATAGAGGCCCCGGACCGGCTTGGCATCGTCGCGGCCCATCCACACGCCCGTCGTCAGCCCGCTCGAAAAGCCGACGAACCAGCCGTCCTTGTTGGAGCTCGTCGTGCCAGTCTTGCCGGCCACCGGCCGCCCGATCTGCGCCGACCGACCGGTGCCGGTGAGAACCGCCGACTGCAGCAGGTCGGTCATCTCCGCCGCGACCCAGGGCGCGACCAGCACCCGCTGCTCGGGCTTCTGGCGCCGGTACAGCTCGCGGCCATTGACTGTGACGACCCTGGATATTCCATAAGGGGTAACCGCAACTCCGCGGTTGGCGACCGAGGCGAAGGCCTGAGTCATGTCGATCAGCCGGACTTCGCTCGATCCGAGGACCATCGCCGGATAGGTCGATATCGACGTGGTGATGCCGAACCGGCGCGCCATGTCGGCGATGGTTCCAAACCCAAGCTGCTGGCCGATCTGGGCGCTGATCGTGTTGATCGAGCGTGAAAAGGCCTCGCGCAGCGTGACGGGGCCGACGAAGGTGCGATTGTCGTTGCGCGGCTGCCAGCCGTTCACTTCGACCGGCTGGTCGACCATCACGTCGGTAGGCTTCATTCCGGATTCGAGAGCGGTCAGGTAGACGAACAGCTTGAAGGCCGATCCGGGCTGCCGCTCGGCCTGGGTCGCGCGGTTGTAGATCGAATCGGGATAGCTCTTGCCGCCCACCATCGCTCGAACTGCGCCGTCGCGGTCGATTGCGACCAGCGCCCCCTGGGCGCCGCTGGGCGAGTTGGCGACGATGGCTCGGTGGGCGGCCTCCTCCATCTTCGGATCGAGCGTCGTCCAGACGTCGATCGGCTCCGAGGTCTCGTCGATCAGCGTGTCGAGCTGGGGCAGTGCCCAGTCGGTGAAGTAGCGGACGCTGCCGGTCTTGCTGTTCGACTGGATCTGGATTTTCGCCGGATCTGTCCTTGCCGCCTGGTCAGCGGAGATGAAGCCGTTGTCGACCATCGCCTTGAGGACGACTTTGGAGCGGCTTCGCGCCGCCTCGACGTCGGCGGTCGGCGCATAGTTGGACGGTGCCTTGACCAGGCCGGCAATGATCGTCGCCTCGCCGAGCGAGAGACGATCGGCGCTGTGCCCGAAGAAGCGCCGTGACGCGGCATCGATTCCGTAGGCGCCACCGCCGAAATAGACCCGGTTCAGGTACAGCTCGAGGATCTGGTCCTTGCTGAACTTCCGCTCGAGGGCGAGCGCCAGGACGCCTTCCTTGATCTTCCTGCCCATGCTGCGGTTGTTGGTCAGGAAGATGTTGCGCGCGAGCTGCTGGGTGATCGTCGAAGTGGCGCGGATTCGGTGGCCGCCGATAGCTGCGGATCCGACGGCGCGGATAATTCCGAGCGGGTCGACTCCGAAGTGGCTCCTGAAGCGGCGATCCTCGATCGCGACCATCGCCGAGCGCATGGACGGCGGAATTTCGTCATAGGTCAGCCACTGCCCGAAGCTCGGCCCGAGCGACACGAGCACCGCTCCGTTAGCGGCGCGGACCCGGATCATCTGCCCGAGGTCCGATCGGCGCGAGAGCTCCGAATAGCTCGGGAGTGACGCGACCGCGACAGCCACTGCGACGACAAGTGCGACGAGGCCGAGCAGCCCCCCGTAAAGGAGCAGCTTCGCTGCGGTTAGGAAGGGGCGCCGTGAGGTGCCGTTCTGCGATCGGGCCATGTTCGGTCAGGCGATAGAAAGCCGATGGCGATCGGGCAAGAAAGTCCTTTGCCCAGGCGTTTTGCTCGATTGCGTGCCTCGCACCATGGCGCTCTCATCGCGCGCCGCAGGTTACGCTGCCATTAACCCCGTTTTAGCCTCTGCCGGCTAGCAGTTTCCGCCATGGCGTTCAGCTACGCCTTTGCGTGGAGCCTTGCCGCTGCCGCCCTGCTCGCCGGCGCGAGTGCGCCCGCGCGCGCCCAGTGCAGGCTATGCACCGACCCGACGACGGAGGTCCGCAAGGACGATACCGGCGCAGCGATCCGTATCGAGGTCGAAACGACGCTCGACTTCGACCGGCTGGTGCTTTTCGGCGGGGGCGACGGCGCCGCAACCCTGCTTCCGACCGGCGAGCGAAGCGCCACCGGAACCGTCGCCGCCTTGAGCGCAAGCGCTACCGTCGGCGCGGTAACGGTTCGCGGCGAACCCGGTCGAACCGTGCGGGTCGAGATGCCGCGACGGGTCGAGCTCTACTCGCTCAATGGCGCGACGATCGTGGTCGACAGGGTCGAAACCGACCTCCCCGCCGTTCCCAGGCTCGATTCGGCGGGGATCCTAACGTTCAAATTCGGCGGCCAGCTGACAGTCACCGGCGATGCCGAAGGCGAGTATCGCGGCCGTGTGCCGATCGCCGTCGACTATCTCTGAAGAAACGTCTCCAAATCGGAGCAATCCTTAAAACAGCGATAACCAACCCCTTGAGGGAACGGGTAATCGACGCCGGTTAATGCGATTCCCACGGATGACCGGACCAGCGGTCGGGCAGCCGCTGATTTTGAACCAGTGGGGAAATTCGAAATGAAAAAGCTTCTGATTTCTGCCGGCGCGATTGCGGCGCTGGCTCTTTCCAGCGCTCCGGCGCAGGCCGCCACCCCGACCAACGGGCAGGCGACCGCGACCGCCCGCATCTATACGCCGCTCACCCTGGTGATGGACCGCAGCCTCGACTTCGGGACCATCGTCAAGAGCGGGACCGGCGCCTACACCGACACGATCGTGATGGACCTGGCCGGCGGAATTTCCGGCTGTGCCAACGTGGTCTGCGCAGCGTCCGGCCAGACGGCTCAGTACACCGCGACCGGCACCCAGGGCGCGACCGTCGCCGTGACGGTTTCGCCGACGATCGCAATGTCGAACCTGACCACGACGACGGCTCCGGACCTGACGCTTACGGTCAACGCTCCGGCCAGCGTCACTCTCGATGCGACCGGCAACAACACTTTCGACCTCGCCGGTTCGATCCAGGTCAGCGACACGACGGCCGAGGGGCTCTACGAGGGCACCTTCGACGTCAGCGCCGACTACCAGTAAATCGCGCTTGGCCAGTACGCGGCTTCGCGCCGCGTCGAGGGGTCGCCGGCAACGGCGGCCCCTTTTTCGTGGATTCACTGGGCGTGGTGAACCGAAAATCAACCATTCCGGCGCAAGGTGGCGGTGATCGGCTCCTGAATGGAGCAAAGTGGGGATCGTCGAAATGCACCTGTTCACCAAAGCCGTCGCCGCGGCGGCGCTTGTTGCCGCCCCCGTCCTTCCGCTCCAGCTGGCCGCTGCCGGCGTCGGCGACCTCTTGGTTGCTCCGACCCGCCTCGTGCTCAACGGCGGCCGCAGCGCAGAGGTCATCCTCAACAATATCGGCGAGGAGCCGGCGACCTACCGGATCTCGGCGGAATTCCGGCGGATGAACCCCGACGGCACGCTCGAGGAAGTGGCCGAGCCGACGCAGGCGGAGAATGCCGCGCGCGACATGCTCATCTTCGCCCCGCGCCGGGTGACCCTGGCGCCGCGCGAGCCGCAGTCGATCCGAATCGCGGCCAGGCCGCCGGCGGGCCTGCCGGATGGCGAATATCGGATTCACCTACTGTTTCGGGCCGTTCCCCCGGCAACGCCGGTGGCGAAACCGGCCAGCGAACCGGCCAAGGGGCTGAGCTTCAAGCTTACGCCGATTTACGGAGTTACCATCCCCGTGATCGTCCGGCTCGGCAATCTCGACGTGAAGGCGGCGATTTCGAACGTCCGCGTGGAGCGCCGCGACGGCAAGCCGGTCATCGCGCTGGACGTCGGCCGCACCGGCGGTCGCTCGACGTTCGGCGAAGTGCGAGTGCTCAAGTCGGGCGTGAAGGACCCGATCGCGCAATCGCGCGCTGTGGCCGTCTATACCGAGCTGAACCAGCGCGAGGTCGTGGTCCCGGTCGACGAGGCCTTCACTGGCGACCTTACGGGGCCGGTAACGGTCCAATATGTCGAAAGCTTCGACGACGGCACCAAGACACTCGCCGAAACGCAGGCGGTCCTGCGCTAGGGGGCGCAAAGAAGCGCGGTAGGAAACCATGGTCGCCGCCGGCAAATGGCTGGGCAAGACGGGGGCGCTCGCCGCTTCCGCCTGGTTGACCGCGGTCGGCGCAATTGCCGCGACCCCGGTCGGCGACCGCTGGGCAGCCAACCCCGACGAACAATATCTGCTTGACGTCAAGGTTCACCAATATCGCCTTGGTGACGGCGTTCGCGCCTATAACACGCCCGAGGGCACATGCGTCGTCTTCGGCGATTTCCTGACCACCCTCGATGTCCCGATGAAGATCGACCTTTCCGCCAAGAAGGCGAGCGGGTGGGCGTTCAAGGAAAGCAACCGGATATCCATCGACGTCGCTGCCGCAAAGGTCGAGTACGCCGGCAACAGCGAAGCGCTTGCGAAGGGCGCGGTCCGCGAGACGCCGGAAGGATGGTGCGTCGATTCGGCGGCCCTGTCGCGATGGTTCGGGATCGGAGTGAAGCCGCTGACAAGCGGCTCTGTCCTGGTCCTCGAATCCGAGGCGAAACTGCCGGTAGAGCTCGCGCTGGAGCGGGAAAAGCGTGCCGCCAACCTTCACCAGGCGAAGTTCGACCTGTCGAGCCTGCCGCAAGTCCGTATTCCGTATCGAATGTGGCGCGCGCCCGCGCTCGACTTCGTGGTCAGCGCCGGAATGACCTATCGCGCCGACACCGGAATGAGGGTGGACCGGCGCTCGTCCGTCTACGCGGCGGGCGAATTCGCCCACCATTCCTACGACGCCCAGCTGGCGACGGACCAGAAGGGGGTTCCTTCGAGCCTCCGGCTGCGCGCCTACCGGTCCGACCCGGAAGCGAAGTTGCTCGGGCCGCTGCACGCGACCCATTACGGATTGGGCGACGTTGCCGGGCTGACCACGCGCCTTAGCGGAAGCGCCACCAGCGGCCGCGGCGCCGTCCTGACCAATCGGCCGATCGTCAATCCCACCAGCTTCGACCGGACGCGCTTCGAAGGCGACCTCCCGGCGGGTTGGGACGCGGAATTGTACCGCAACGGCCAGCTCCTCGCCTTCGCGCGGTCGGACGGCCGGCAGCGTTACGTGTTCGACGACGTCCAGCTGATGTACGGCGAGAACCAGATCAGCATCGTTCTCTACGGGCCCCAGGGGCAAGTCCGAACGCGCGAGGAAATGATCAATGTCGGCCAGGAAAACGTCCCGCCTGGCAAGACCTGGTACTGGGCCGGAATCAACCAGCCCGGCCGCGATCTCGTCGCCCTCCACGACGAGCAGGTGAGCGCTGCGGAGCCGAGCATCCAGGCGACGGCGTCGGTCGAGCACGGGCTCGACGAGCGGACATCGGTCGGGATGCTTGCGCGGACCATGCTGCTCGAAGACCAGCGGGTGACCTTCGTCGAAGGCTCGCTTCGCCGGTCGATCGGGCCCGCGCTCGTGGAATTCGGCGTATCGAGGGAAAGCAGCGGCGGCACCGCCGCGCGAGCCCAGCTGCTTGCGAAACTGGGCTCGGTCAACGTCAGCGCCGAAGCGGTCGCGGCGAACGATTTCCACCTTCGCGGCGGGCCGCCGACAAGCGTTCGCGACGCGCGATTGGCGGTCGATGCACCGATCCGGCTGGGGCGAGCGGTGATTCCGGCCCATGCCGCAGTGCATTACACCGACCGGCTCGACGGAAGC
>DATAKH010000025.1:0-4440 GCA_036261735.1 Sphingomicrobium sp. | reverse complement strand
GAGCCCCAACCAGAAGGCGTTTACGTGCTCGTATACGAGCGCGAGGATTCAGAGCTGATGGCTTACGACTATCTGCAAAATGACCTTGCGATGGCCAAATTCTTCTGTCGCGAAGAATACGGGACGTCAGATAATTCTTGGCATGAATATCATGGCCCGAAGGTGATGGGCTGATGCGCCGCAACGAAACCGCCGAAGGCCGCTCGGTCCGACTTCTCCGTGTCGGCGAGCAGGTGCGCCACGTGCTGAGCGAACTGCTCCAGCGCGGCGACGTCCACGATCAAACGCTGCAGAGCCACCTTGTCAGCATCACCGAAGTGCGAATGTCGCCCGACCTTCGCCACGCCACCGTGTTCGTGAAGCCATTGCTCGGCCAGGACGAGGAGGCTGTCTTGAAGGCGCTCCGCCAGAACACCGCGTACCTCCAGCGCGAAGTCGCCCAGCGCGTTCGCACCAAATATGCGGCCAAGCTCAAGTTCCTCGCCGACGAGAGCTTCGACGAAGGAACCCACATCGACCGGCTCCTCCGCTCGGAAAAAGTCGCCCAGGACTTGGACGAGGAATGATCGAAGGCCTGAAGTCGCCTCTGAAAGGCGATGGCTGCCGCGCGGAATTGCTCAGCGAGGCGCATCGCGAGGTGCTTGGTTCCGCCTGCGCCGAGGATCCCGATCTCTGGGAAATCTATTACATCAATTACGGGCCGGAGAATTTTGACCGTGCGTTCGACTGGCTGATGCGGCGTCCCGACTGGGTCCGGTTCGCCCTTTATGAGGGTGACGCCTTTGTCGGCATGAGCAGTTACCTCAATATCGACGATAGCCGCGCCCTTCTAGAAATCGGTAGCACCTATTACCGGCCGGCGGCTCGGGGCACCGGGTTCAACCGCCGTTGCAAGGATATGATGATCCGCCATGCGTTCGATTGCGGTTATCGCCGGATCGAATTCCGCGTCGATCGCCGCAATCTTCGCAGCCAGGCCGCGATGAAGAACCTCGGTGCGGTGCGCGAAGGCGTGCTTCGCGGCCACGGCCCGACCTGGAACGGCCACATGCGCGACACGGTGCTGTTCGCGATCCTGAAGGATGAGTGGCCGGTGTGATCAACGGCTGGATCGTCCTCGACAAGCCGGTGGGGCTCGGCTCCACCCAGGCCGTCTCGCGGATCAAGCGCGCGCTTCGCGAGGCGGGCGAGCCGAAAACGAAGGTCGGCCACGGCGGCACGCTCGACCCGCTCGCCAGCGGGGTCCTTCCGATCGCGATCGGCGAAGCCACCAAGGTCGCGGGCCGAATGCTCGATGCAACCAAGGCGTACGAGTTCACGATCAAGTTCGGCGAGGAAACCGACACGCTCGATACGGAAGGGCAAGTCGTCGCGACCAGCGAAGTCCGGCCGACGCCCGGGCAGGTCGAGGTCGTGCTCCCCCGCTTCACCGGCGAGATCGAGCAGGTGCCGCCCAGTTATTCGGCGCTCAAGATCGAGGGGAAGCCCGCCTACGCCCGAGCACGCGCCGGCGAGGAGGTGGAGCTGAAGCCGCGGACGGTAACCGTCCACGATCTGAAATTGGCGAGCTTCGACGATAACAGCGTCACCCTCGCCACCACCGTCTCCAAGGGCACGTACATCCGCTCCCTCGCCCGCGACATCGCCCGCGCATTGAACAGTCGCGGACACGTCACCATGTTGAGGCGGACGCGCGCCGGCCCGTTTTCGCTCGAATCAGCCATTTCGCTGGACTTTCTGAACGAAGCCGCTAAGGCGCGCGACCTGACACGGGCGGTGCTTCCGTTGGAAGCGGCGCTGGACGACATCCCGGCCCTCCCCGTCACCCCCGGCCAGGCACAGCTGCTCCGTCACGGACAGCGCCTTGCCGGTTTCCCCGCACAGCCGGGGCTTCAGCTTGCGACATCGGAGGGAACTCCGGTGGCTCTCGTGGAAGCCTTGGCCGACGGCCTCAGGGTCGTCCGGGGGTTCAATTTTCCCGATGTCGCGGAGTAAACACGAATGTCGATTACCGCTGAAGAAAAGCAGAAGCTGATCAAGGCCCACGGCCGCGGCAAGGGCGATACCGGTTCGCCGGAGGTCCAGGTCGCCATCCTGACCAGCCGCATCAAGACCCTGACCGAGCATTTCAAGACGCACGCGAAGGACAACCATTCGCGTCGCGGGCTGCTCATGATGGTCAACCAGCGCCGCTCCCTCCTCGACTATCTCCGTCGTGAGGACGAGCAGCGCTACACCGACATCATCGCGAAGCTCGGACTTCGCAAGTAACCTAACGAAACGGCTCCCGCGCGGAGCCGTTTTGCGTATCGGGGCCTCACCGCATTTCGGCGGATGGCTCTAGGGGCGAAACAGGCCCCGAACCGCTGCGAGCCGGCTAGCTCGCGACAGATGTCCCGCCGGCATCCGGCCCGCGGGGTGAAGGAAATAAAATGTTCGACATCAAAACCGTAGAAATCGAGCTCGGCGGCAAGACCCTCAAGCTCGAAACGGGCCGCGTTGCCCGCCAGGCCGACGGCGCGGTCCTCGCGACGCTGGGCGAAACCGTGGTCCTTTGCGCGGTCACCGCCGCCAAGAGCGTCAAGCCGGGGCAGGACTTCTTCCCGCTGACCGTCCACTACCAGGAGAAATTCTCCGCTGCCGGGCGTATCCCCGGCGGCTTCTTCAAGCGCGAGCGCGGAGCGACCGAGAAGGAAACGCTCACCTCCCGCCTCATCGACCGGCCGATCCGGCCGCTGTTCCCGGAGGGCTTCTACAACGAGGTCCTCGTCATCGCCCAGGTCCTTTCCTACGACGGCGAGAACGAGCCTGACATCGTCGCCATGTACGCCGCGTCCGCAGCGCTGACGATTAGCGGAGTCCCCTTCATGGGCCCGATCGGCGCCGCCCGGGTCGGCTTCATCGACGGCGAATATGTCCTCAACCCCGGCTCCGCCCAGCTCGCGGAAAGCAAGCTCGACCTGGTCATGGCCGGCACCCCCAACGCGGTGATGATGGTCGAGTCCGAGGCGCAGGAGCTGTCCGAGGACGAGATGCTCGGCGCCGTCATGTTCGGCCACAAGGCCAGCCAAAAGGTCTGCGAAGCGATCATCTCGCTCGCCGAGAAGGCCGCCAAGGAGCCGTGGGAGCTCGCCACCGACACCGGCCAGAAGGCCGAGATCAAGGCGAAGCTCAAGGACCTCGTCGGCAAGGATATCGCCGCCGCCTACAAGCTCACCAACAAGTCCGAGCGCTCGGCGGCGCTCAACGCTGCCCGCGACAAGGCGAAGGAAGCTTTCGCCGAGGCGGACCCGCAGGATCAGCTCGTCGCCGGCAAGGCGGTCAAGGGCCTAGAGGCCGACATCGTTCGCAACGCCATCCTCAAGGACGGCCGACGGATCGACGGCCGCGACACCAGGACGGTGCGGCCGATCGAATCGATGGTCCACTTCCTGCCCCGCGCCCACGGCTCGGCCCTGTTCACGCGCGGCGAGACCCAGGCGGTCGTCACCGTCACCCTGGGCACCAAGGAATCAGAGCAGATGATCGACGGGCTGGAGGGGCTCTCCTACTCGCGCTTCATGCTGCACTATAACTTCCCGCCCTATTCGGTCGGCGAAGTCGGCCGCTTCGGCGCCCCGTCGCGCCGCGAGACCGGCCACGGCAAGCTCGCCTGGCGCGCTCTTCGGCCGATGCTGCCGTCGAACGAGGAGTTCCCCTATACGATCCGGGTCCTCTCCGACATCACCGAGTCCAACGGCTCCAGCTCGATGGCCACCGTCTGCGGCGGCTCGCTTGCGCTGATGGACGCGGGCGTCCCGATCAAGGCGCCGGTCGCCGGAATCGCCATGGGCCTGATCCTCGAGGGCAAGGATTTCGCGGTCCTCTCCGACATCCTCGGCGACGAGGACCACTTGGGCGACATGGACTTCAAGGTCGCCGGCACCGCCAACGGGGTCACTTCGCTCCAGATGGACATCAAGGTCGCCGGGATCACCGAGGAGATCATGAAGACCGCTTTGGCCCAGGCCAAGGAGGGCCGAGCCCACATCCTCGGCGAAATGGCCAAGGCGCTCCCCGACGTCCGCACCGAGCTTTCCGAGCATGCGCCGCGGATCGAGACGATGCAGATCCCCAAGGACAAGATCCGCGAAGTCATCGGCACCGGCGGCAAGGTCATCCGCGAGATCGTCGCCGAGACCGGAGCCAAGGTCGACATCGACGACGAGGGCATGATCAAGATCAGCTCCTCCGACTTGAGCCAGATCGAGGCCGCCCGCCAGTGGATCCACGGCATCGTCGCCGAGCCCGAGCCCGGCACCATCTACACCGGCAAGGTCGCCAACATCGTCGATTTCGGCGCCTTCGTGACCTTCATGCCCGGCAAGGACGGCCGACGGATCGACGGCCGCGACACCAGGACGGTGCGGCCGATCGAATCGATGGTCCACTTCCTGCCCC
>DATAKH010000219.1:0-11279 GCA_036261735.1 Sphingomicrobium sp. | reverse complement strand
GAGAGCTTGCGCATGGTGGTGACCATGAAGGCCGTCGACCAGCCGATGAGGATGAAGCCGATCAGCGCCTCGACCGCGCCGATGAGCCGCCAGCTGTCGGGGAAATAATCGGCCGTCCAGCCGAGAGTCGCATAGGCCGAGGCCGAATAGAAAAGCGCCTCTTCGAGGTCCATGCTCGACACCAGCATGTAGAAGATCCCGAACACCGCGATCTCGAGCATGTGGAGGAGAAGCACCAAGAACCCGAAGCTGGCGAGGAGGCCGACTGCGCCAAGGTTGAATTCGTGCTTGAGGAGCCGTTCTTCCTTGAGCCTCAACAGCCGCGAAATGGCGACGAGGCCCAGCGTGTGAAGGACGACCATGGCGACCGCGAAGCCGGCGGTCACGGCCAGCTGGAGGCCGAGCGTGATCGTCGTTTCGTCGATTCCGGTCGCGGTCTGGTCGAGGCTGTTCACGGCCGCACAAGCGCACGAGCCGGAGCGCTGTTCCTAGGCGGCAATGTCGTAGGGCTGGATCTCGCCGGAGAGGTAGAGAGAGCGCGCCTTGGTCCGCGACAGCTTGCCCGAGCTGGTGCGCGGCAGCGTGCGCGGCGGGACAAGCTCGACGATGGCGCTGATTCCGGTGATCGCGTGCACCCGTTCGCGGATGTCGTCGCGCAATCGGCCGCGTTCGTGCGGGTCGGACACCCGGCAATGGACGAGGACGGCCGGAGTCTCTTCGCCGGAGGGGCCGGTGATCGCGAAGGCGGCGATGTCGCCGGACTTGAAGCCGGGCAGCTGCTCGACCGCCCACTCGATGTCCTGCGGCCAGTAATTGCGGCCGTTGATGATGATCATGTCCTTGGCGCGGCCGACGATGAATATGTAGCCGCGCGACATGTAGCCCATGTCGCCGGTGTCGAGCCAACCGTCCGACGACAGGCAGGCGTCGGTCGATTCCTGATCGCGGAAATAGCCGACCATGACGGCGCCGCCGCGGACGAAGATTCGGCCGATCCCGCGGTCGGGGAGCACTTCGCCGTCGGGCCCGCGAACCTCGACCTCCATGCCCTGGACCGGCTTGCCGCAATTGACCACGGCGCGGTAGCGGCGCGGGCGGCCTTCTTCGGCGGACTCGCCGCCCGACAGCTCGTTTTCCTCCACCAGCTCGATACGGATTCCCTCGCCCGGCGGCATCAGTGAGACGGCGAGCGTCGCCTCGGCGAGGCCGTAACTGGGGCAGAAAGCGGAAGCGTCGAAGCCCGCGCTTGCGAAGGCGTCGACGAAGGCCTGCATCACGTCTGGGCGGATCATGTCGGCGCCGTTGCCCGCGATCCGCCAGCGAGACAGGTCGAAACGGTCCTCGGCGCGGGTCTGCGAGCTCATCCGGCGGGCGCAGATGTCGTAGCCGAAGGTCGGCGAATAAGAGACGGAGATTCCCGGATTGCGGGTGATCAGGTCGAGCCAGGCGAGCGGCCTTCGGGCGAAATCCTCGGTCTTCAGGTAATCCACCGACAGCTGGTTCGCGACAAGGCTCAGCATGCAGCCCACGAGGCCCATGTCGTGGTACCATGGCAGCCAGGAGACGCAGCGGTCGGTCGGCTGCATGTCGAGGCCGATGCCGTGCGCACGCAGGTTGTCGAGAAGCGCGCGGTGGGTGATCGCAACGCCGTGGGGGAAGCGGGTCGAGCCGCTCGAATATTGAAGATAGGCGATCGCGTCAGGGTCCGCCGCAGGCAGGTCGGCGTCGCTCTCCTCGAGCTCCGGCAGGCTTTCCCAGGCGCGAACGGGGACATGGCCGGCGGCCTCGGCCGAAATCTCCGCAAGCGCGGACGGGACGATGAACAGCGACGGGTCGCAGCTCTGAAGCTGGACCTTGAGCTGGTCCACATAACCCTGGCGCCCGCCGAAGCTGGTCGGAAGCGGAAGCGGGACAGGCCAGGCTCCGGCATAGACCGCTCCGAAGAAGGCGGCGGCGAACTCGGGCCCGGTTTCGGCGGTGATCGCGATCCTTTCGCCCGGCTTGATTCCGAGCCCGACGAAGCGGCGCGCGTTGGCGATGGCATCCTCGCGAAGCTCGGAATAAGGGTAGGCGCGGACCAAAGTGCCGCGAGCGTCGTGGAAATTCATGCCCTTGCGCCCGAGAGCCGCGTAATCGAGCGCTTCGGCGAGGGTGTCGAAGTCGGCGATGCGCCGCGGAAGATCGTCGACGGTCGGCGTTGCGCCCTCCGGGGCCAAGCCGGCACGATCGGTCGAATTGGAGTCCGGCACGCGATTTCCTACGAACAGTTGAGCCAAGCCGGCGCTCACCCCTCGCCGGCCCTTCCTGATGGTTCGGAAAGGTGGCACAAAAAGGGCGCAATGGCTCGCCGGACCGACAGACGACCGCGACCGCCGCTCGACCAGGACAAGCTGAGCGAGCTTGCGCTTTCCTATGTCGGCCGCTTCGCGACGACCCGGGCCAAGCTTGCATCCTACCTGGCGCGCAAGCTCCGGGAACGCGGCTGGGAAGCCGAGCGGCCGGCGGATATCGACACGATCGTCGAGCGGCTCGTTGACCTCGGCTATGTCGACGACGCCGCCTACGCGCTGTCAAAATCGCGGGCTCTGACCGGGAGCGGCTATGGCGCCCGGCGGGTCCGCCAGTCGCTTCGGGCGGCGGGAATCGGTGAGGAAGACGGCATGGAAGCCGCCGCGGCAGCCGATTCCGAAGCGGTCGAGTCCGCGCTTCGCTTCGCCCGGCGACGGCGGATCGGCCCGTACGGCAACGGCGGAGGCGACCGGTCGGACCGGGAGCGCGTGCTGGCGGCGATGATCCGCGCCGGCCACAGCTTCGCGCTGGCGAAAGCGATCCTGTCGATCGAGCCAGGAAGCAACATCGATGTCGAATTCCTTAAAGAAAAGGGTTAGGTGGGGCTGTAGAGTCGGATTGCCGACATAACTTTAGTTAGTTCGTAAGGGTTTGCGTGGCTCGGATAAGCCAACCACAGCCGGAGCACGTCAGCACCGAATCGGTCGCACCCGACTCGGCGAAAGTCGAGCCCGTAGCCGTTCCGTCGGACAGCGAACCCGCGGCCGTTCCGGCGGACGCCGACGCAGCCGTCGTTTCGGCGGACGACGATGGCGCCGTCGTTTCGGCGCGAGTGAAGTGGTTCGATGCGACCCGCGGATTCGGCTTCCTGGTCAGCGACGACGTCGACGGCGACATCCTGATCCACTTCAGCGTCCTCAAGGAGCACGGTCGGCGAAGCCTTCCGGAAGGGGCACTTGTGGAGTGCGTCCCGACCCGCCTCGAACGAGGGCTCCAGGCGAAGCGCGTGATTTCGATCGACACCAGCGAATCCATCGTTCCAACGCGCCAGGCCGTTCCTGCCGCGAGCCGCGCGGATCGCGGCGTGCTTGTCGACTCGGCCGGTGACTTCGAGACTGTCGAGGTGAAATGGTTCAACCGCGCCAAGGGCTATGGCTTCCTCAACCGGCCGGGAATCGACGGCGAGGATATTTTCGTCCACATGGAAACAGTGCGTAGTTGCGGTGCAGGCGAGCTTCAGCAGGGGCAGATTGTCGAGGCGCGGGTCGCCGAAGGCCGCAAAGGCCTAACCGCGGTCGAAGTCCGGCAGATTTCGTGAAGCCCGTGGCGATTGCGGTTGCCGCGACGCTGGTGGCCTGCAGCCCCAACGTCGCGCCGGCGGAGCCGTTAGGCGAGGAGGCGCAGACGGGACTTCGCCAGGTGCCGCTGACGATCACCTCGGCAAACGGCGCTCATCGCTTCACGGTCGACGTGGCGGCCACTCCGGCGGAGCAGCAGCGGGGGCTGATGTACGTGAAGTCGCTCGCGCCCGACCGTGGAATGATCTTCCCCTATGCGACACCGCAGCAGGTCGCTTTCTGGATGCACAACACGCTGATACCGCTCGACATCATCTACATCCGCGCCGACGGAACGATCGCCCGGATCACCACGGCGAGGCCGCTCGACGACACCCCGCTTCCCTCGGGCGAGCCGGTCCTGAATGTCCTTGAGATCGCCGGCGGGCGGGCGGCGGAGCTGGGGATCCGCCCGGGTGACAAGGTGAATTGGTCTCGCTGAGCTTGCGCTGCGGATTGCGACCGGGCAGAGGCCTGCGCCATGGGATTTTGGTCGAGAACCTTTACCTGGTGGTCCGGGGACACGTGGGGGACGAAGCTGTTCACCTGGCGCTTCGGCGATGAAGTCGGCCGCGACGATCGCGGCAATGTCTATTACCAGTCCAAGAAGGACCCATCGAGACGCTGGGTCGTCTATCCCGCCGACAATGACGGGAGCCGGGTGCCGCCCGGCTGGGCGCTGTGGCTGAGGGGCACGATCGACGGCCTTCCCGAAGACTCGCTTCCGCCGGCACGCGAGTGGCAGAAGACGCCCGTTCCGAACGCGACCGGGACGATGGCGGCTTTCCGCCCCGACGGCGCGCTCGGCTCCAACAAAGTCCGGCCCGCCTCGACCGGCGACTACCAGCCCTGGAAACCGGAATAGGCGGAATGCGCCCACAGGCGGCCTATACAGTCGCGCTTGCGATCGCCCTGGCGGCGTGCGGGCCCGACCAGAAGCCTGCCGGGCAGGAGGCCGGCCCGACCACGAAGGCCGGCCAGGTGCTTCAAGGCACCGAGGCCGGGGTCACGCCAATGGCGGAAAGGGTCGCGGTGATCGGCCTGCTCAACAAGCGCAACGGGATCGTCCGCAACCTGACGATGAAGCCGGGCCAGGCGATCAGGATGAAGGACGCGATCGTCCGGCTGCGCGCCTGCGAGACGACGGCGCCATGGGAGAGCGAAAAGCTGACCGGCGCCTTCCTCCAACTCGACGTGCTGGGCAGCGACGAGCAGTGGCGGCGGGCCTTCTCCGGCTGGATTTACAAGGAATCGCCGTCGCTGAACGTCGTCGAGCACCCGGTCTACGACGTCTGGCCCAAGAGCTGCGCGATGACCTTCCCGGCGGGGCCACCGCCGCCCTCCGCGCCGGCCGCTTCAAGTAGCCGGTCGAGCGCCCAGAATTCGCCGCCTCGCGAGTCCGGGCAGCCCTCCGAAGCGCCCGCGGCCGAACCAGCGGCACCGTCGCCAAGCGCAGTCCAACCGTCGGCCCCGCCGCCGAGCGCTGCAGCCAACATTTCCGAATAGGTTTCGCGCGACACCGCCACCGCCCCGAGCGAGGCGAGGTGGCCGGTCATGAACTGGCAGTCGAGAAAGCTGTAGCCGCCAGCCTTGAGCCGCGCCGCGAGCCAGGAGAGGGCGACCTTCGACGTGTCGGTCCTGCGGCTGAACATGCTCTCTCCGAAGAAGGCGCGGCCAAGCTTCACTCCATAAACTCCGCCGACGAGATCGCTGGAGGAGCCGTCGCCGTCCCACACCTCGATCGAATGGGCGTGGCCGAGGCGATGGAGCGCAAGCATCGCCCGCTCGATGCCCGGGTTGATCCAGGTTTCGTCGCGGTCGGCGCAGGCAGCGATAACCTGGGCGAAATCCTGGTCGAGCGAGACCGTGAAGCGGCCCGAGCGAAGGACCCGGGCGAGGGAGCGCGACAGATGGAAGCCGCCGGTTGGAATGATCGCCCGCTCGCGCGGCTCGACCCAGAAGACATCCTCGGCATCGCGGCTGTCGGCCATCGGGAAGATTCCGATGGCATAGCCCTGGAGAAGGAGCCGGGGATCGAGCGCGGTCACCCGCGCGGAACTAGAGGATTTCGCGGACGGTGTCCTGCGGCCGGCACAGCCGGACGCCCTTGTCGGTCTCGACCAGCGGGCGCTCGATCAGGATCGGGTGCTCGATCATCGCATCCAATATGGTGTCTTCGTCGACGTCCGGCGCGGTGAGGCCGAGCTCGGCGGCGAGCGGCTCTTTTGCCCGGAGCCCCTGGCGCGGAGTGATCCCCGCCCGGTCATACATCGCCTTCAGCTCGTCGCGGGTGGGCGGATCCTTGAGATATTCGCGGATCCACACGTCGCGGCCGGCCTCGCGAAGGATGTCGAGGGTCTTCCTGGACGTGCCGCACATCGGGTTGTGAAAAATCGTTGCTTTAGCGGAACGGTTCATGTCTGTGACATCCGGTACTCGATACCCGAGTGCGTGCCTGCAACCGCAGGCCCGGTCAAGCATTGTAGCGATGCCGGAACGTTATGCCGCAGGCGTCGTTACGGCCATGTGACATGCACCGTCGCCGGGGGAACTCGGGTCCCGGGGCATGGTCCGGTTGATCAACTACACGGGAGATAGACGATGCGAAAATCCATTTTGGCCGCAGTGCTGGCCGGAACGGCAACCCTTGGTGCGTGCGCCTCTAATCCGCGCGTTGCCCAGGATGCCGCGATCGGCGGACTCGGCGGCGCTGCCGTCGGCGCGGTCGTGCCGGGCGTGAGCGTTGCCGAAGGCGCTGTTGCCGGTGCGGTGATCGGCGGTCTCGCCGGCGCCATCTGGGCCGACCAGAACAACGACGGCTATGTCGACGGCTATGTCTATAACGGACAATATTATGCCGGGACGCCCGCCGGATACGACAACACGCTCGGCCGCGTTGCGACCGGCGCGGGAATCGGTGCCGGTGTCGGCGCGGTTGCCGGAGCGGTCATTCCGGGCCTCGGAGTCATCGAAGGCGCGGTGATCGGCGCTGCGGTCGGCGGTCTCGCCGGCGCGGTCTGGTCCGACAGCAACAACGACGGCCGGGTCGACGGCTATATCTACAACGGCCAATATTATCCGGGCCAGCCGCCCGCGAGCACGGCGCCGACCTATCCGGCCCCGGTTCGTGCAGGTGAGCGCGGATAAGCCACTGACGTGATCAGTATGCGTAAATTGCGCACCGGCCTCGTGCCGGTGCGCGCTTCTTCACTGATGCTCGGCGTCGCCGCCTCGCTTGTGGCGGCGCCGATCGTCTTGCCCGCACCCGTTCACGCAGCGGATTGGTCCGTCCCCCGCGGACAGGAGGTCGACGACTTCTACAAGGTTCGCTCGGGGCGCCCCTTGTGGTTCCAGGCCGGCCAGCCGACGGCGGCCGCCCACGCGCTGCTGTCGCTGCTGACGACCGCGCGCGCCGACGGGCTCGACCCCGGGCGCTACAAGGTCGACGAAATTCGCGAGGCGCTCAAGCGAGCGTCGAACGGCGACCAGCGCGCCGTCCGCAAGGCGGATATGCTGCTGAGCAGCCGGTTCGCCGCCTACGCCCGCGACCTGAAGGCATTTCCGACGGCCGGGCTGGCCTATGCTGACCCGGCGCTTCGGCTCGGCCCGCCGTCGCCGCTCCGGCTGCTGCAGATGGCGGAGAAGGCGCCGTCGCTGACCCAGTTCGTCGCCGACATGGGCTGGATGAACCCGGCCTATGCGTCGCTTCGGCGGGCGTTCATCTCCGGAAGTTTCGAAAACGACCGCCAGCGCGAGCTGCTCAGGATCAATCTCGAACGCGCCAGGGTGCTGCCGGCTTCGGATCGCTACATCATCGTCAATGTCGCTTCGCAGCGGCTCTACATGTACGAGGGAACCCGGCTCGCCGATACGATGAAGGTCGTCGTCGGGCAGGACCGGGCCGAGCGGAAAACGCCGATGATGGCCGGCTACCTGCGCTACGCCTCGTTAAACCCCTATTGGAACGTCCCGCCCGACCTGGTCTGGGACGATGTCGGCAAATATGTCGAGGAATTTGGGCTCGGCTATCTCAAGTCCCGCGGCCACCAGGTCCTGTCCGACTGGGGCGACAACCCCTCGGTCGTCGACCCGAGCACGGTCGACTGGGACGCCGTCCGCGCCGGAACGGTCCAGATCCGGGTCCGCCAGCTTCCGGGGCCGCAGAATTTCCTCGGCAAGGTGAAATATGCCTTCACCAACCCGTTCGGAGTTTATCTCCACGACACGCCGAAGAAGGAGCTGCTGAAGGAGCAGACGCGGCTGTTCAGCGGCGGCTGCATCCGCCTCGAGGACGCCGACCGGCTGGGCCGATGGCTATTCGGAAAGACGCTCGTGGCGCAGTCGGACGAGCCTGACATCGAGGTCGCGCTCGACAAGCCGGTACCGGTGTTCGTTACCTACATGACGGCGGAGCCCAGCGGGACGTCGATCACTTATTTCGACGACGTCTACGGCTGGGATGCCGAGCGACTGGCCGAGCTGGGCTTCGGCGGGAAGCACGTCGCGGCGCGCTGATCAGCGCCGCCAGGTCGCGCGATAATGGGTGTAGAAGGGGATCGGCCGGCCCTGCGCATCGCGCGCAGGCTGGAAGCGTAGCCGCGAGCGGATGAGCGGGCACAGCCCGGCATCGATTGTCGAATCGCCGCTCGAATGCTCGACGCTGCAGGAATCGACTCGGCCGCCGGCGTTTACCCGGATGGCAACCCCTGCAGCCCCGGCCGGCATCCGACCGCCGGTGAGGCTTCGGTAGTCGGAGCGGGTGAGGTTGCGGACCAGCAGCGCGGGCGTGTTGCCGGCCCCGCCGCCCCCGCGACCGGTTCCAGCTCCGCCCGATCCGGTTCCCGTCCCGGCGCCGCCCTGGCCGGCGGAGGAGGACGTGCCCGTGCCAGCCCGCTCGGCGGCCGCCACGTCCTGCCTGGTCGGGACCTCCACCTTGGGCTCCGGAGCGACGATGGGCGAGGGCTTCGGCGCCGCGGGTGCCGCTTCCTCCTCCTTCGCCTGCTTCGGCTGCGGCTTGGGCGGTGGCTGTTCGGGGGGAGCGGGCTCGGGGATCGCGATGTCGAAGGTGCGAAGACGATCGACGACGCTGCTGACTGTGTCGACGTTGAGGCCGCTAAGTATTCCAGCGCCGAGGATGGCGGTGACTGCGACCGCCCCGACACTCGCTTTCCAGCGATCGCGCGTGTTTCCGGCCCTGTAAGCCATGGCTGCGCCTAGCCAACGTCCAAACGGCGGAAAGTTTGCTTCAGTCGCGCCCCTGCTCGAGCTGGCGCTTGGCAAGCAGCATCGCAGCGACGACGAAGCCGGAAAACAGCGCAGCTTCGAGCGTGGCGGTGACCGTCTGGGTGACCGCGCCGAATCCGGTTTCGCCGAACAAAGCGCCGATTCGGTCGAGGCGAAGGCGGGAGCCGGGGAAATGGTCGGCGAGGAGTGCGAGGCTTCCGCCCATCAGCCGCCCGCCGAGCAGCGGGATCGCCATTCCGGCAAGACCTCCCAGAGCAGCCGCGGCGATGGTGCCGTACCGAAGCATCGAGCGCCGGGTCGCAAGCCATGTCCCAAGGCCGACCGCGGCGCCGAGGACGAAGCCCTCGAAGGCGCCGGTGATTTCGCCGGGCGCGCGGCCGAACAGCAGGGTGAAGGCGTCGAGGCCGAGAAGCTTGACGACTGCGCCGACGATCAGGCCGCCAAGCGCGCCGCCGGCGATGCTCCAGGGGCCGATCCGGCCTGATGCAAAGGCGGCCCCGGCAATTCCGAATGCGACCCCCGCGGCACCGATCAGCGCGACGATGATGGTCAAAGCGAGAAGGACGAGGAGCACCGACACCGCCCCCATCCCCGGCTGAAGGGGCTGGGACGCTCCGGCGAAGCCGTAGAAGAGTCCGCCGATGAAGCCGGCGAGCCCGCCGCCGACGACCCCGGCGAGGCCGAGCAGGGCATAGCGGTGCCAGGAGCGGCTCGACGACGCCGTTTCGGCAATATGTTCGCCTTCCACCTCGACGGGCGCGATGAAGCGGTAGCCGTGCTTGGGCACGGTCTCGATGAAGCGCGGGCGGGCGGCATCGTCGCCGAGCTGGCGGCGGAGCGTGCGGATGCACTGGGTCAGCGCCTCGTCGGTGACGGGGACGCCTCGCCACACCTCCTCCATGAAGCGGTCCTTGGACACCAGCCGGCCCTGGTTGCCGACGAGCAGGGCGAGCGCGTCGAAATAACGGCTGTTGAGCTCGAGCGGCGAATCGCCGTCGCTGACCTGGCGGTCGCCGAGGTCGAGCTGGAAGCGGTCGAAGCGGAAAGTGGCGCGAGTCACGATTTCAGCAAGACCTCATCTATTGCTCATGCCGCTCAGCGAAGACCGGGCCATGGTTGAAGCCGCAAACAGGTATGAAAGGCAAGGCAATGACGAACGG
Source organism: Sphingomicrobium sp. (assembly GCA_036261735.1). Taxonomy (GTDB): domain Bacteria; phylum Pseudomonadota; class Alphaproteobacteria; order Sphingomonadales; family Sphingomonadaceae; genus Sphingomicrobium. Next base: position 1,249 of record DATAKH010000219.1, on the reverse strand, counting down.
AGCGGGGACGATGAGCAGGGGAAATATTTGGAGATTGGTGGGATGGGGGCTGGCCGTCGCAGTCATCCTGACCCCGCTGGTGGCGATGCAGCTTAACGCGCCGGGCGTGAACTGGACGATCGGCGACTTCATCTTCGCGGGCGTTCTGATCGGCGGGGTCGGCGGGCTGTTCGAGCTTGCCGTCAGGTCGTCGGCCAGCTGGGCCTATCGCGGCGGCGTGGCGCTTGCGCTCGCGGCTGCTTTCCTGACGATCTGGATCAACGGCGCGGTCGGCATCATCGGCGACGAAGGCGGCGGCGCCAACCTCGTCTTCCACGTGGTCGTCCTGCTGGCGATTACCGGCGCAATCGTCGCCGGCGGCAAGGCGCGGTTGATGAGCCGGGCGATGATGGTGCCTGCGGTCGCACAGCTACTGATCGCCATCTATGTCGCCGCGACCGGAATCGGCGCGAACGACCCGCCGGGGCAGCCGGGACTTTCGTTCCTGATCGGCGGGTTCGGGGTGATTTGGCTGGGATCGGCGCTGCTGTTCCGCCACGCCGCCGCCCAGCAATGAGCGCCCGGCTTCTCCTTCACAGGCTCGAGCAGCGAGCGGACGAGCTTCGCGCCGCTCAGCCGCCGAGGGCGAGCAGGCGCTTCGGGGTGAGGGCGAGGACGTCGCGGACGGTTGAATCGAGGCTCCGCGAGACAAGGTAGCGCGGCTGGAAGGAGTCGTGCTTGTAGGGCGTGTGCAGCGCCCGCTCGACGGAGAAGGGCATGCGCTCGACGTCTTTGTTTTCGAGGCTGAAGTGGGCTTCGCCGAAGCTGGAGGCGAGGCCGGCGCCGAGGATCTTGAGCTCGCCGCGCTCGCGCGCGAGGCCGAATTCGACGCTGTGCCAGTAGAGGCGGGCGGCGGGCTCGCTTTTGCCGGCGCCGATCGCGGCGACGCCGAGCTCGCCGATGTGCCGGGTCATCTCCGCGAAGTCGTGGTGGGCGAGCATCGGGATGTGGCCGAACAGGTCGTGGAAGCAGTCGGGCGCCTCGAGATAGTCGAGCTGCTCGCGGCGGCGGATGAAATTGCCGACGGGGAAGATGCGCTCGGACAGCATAGCGAAGAAGATGTCGTCGGGGACGAGGCCGGGAACGGCGACGGTGCGCCAGCCGGTTCGCGGCTCGAGGATCGCGTTGAGCTCGCCAAGCTCGGGGATTCCGGGGTGCGAGAGGCGGAGCAGGTCGATCCCGTCGAGGAAGGGCGAGACGATTCGGGTGC
>DATAKH010000024.1:0-1550 GCA_036261735.1 Sphingomicrobium sp. | reverse complement strand
GGTCGTCGCGACCATGCCTTTGCTTCGCCCCGGCGAAATCGCGACTGTGATCGAACGCGCGCAGATCAGCCACGCGATTGTCGACAGCCGCTTCATCGGCGACTTCCGCGACGCCGTCGATCAGACTCACAGCGTCAAACACATCGTCAAGTACGACGGCGATTACGGGAAGGGCGAGCTGGAGACGCGCTGTGCTTCGCTCGATCCGCTTCCGCCCGCCGACACCGGCCGCGACGATCCGTGCATCATCGCCTTCACCAGCGGCACAACCGGTGTGCCCAAGGGCTGCGTCCAGTTCCACCGCGATGTGCTGGCGCCGTGCGACACGTTCGCGAAGCACCTGGTCGATCCAAAGCCGGGCGACGTCTTCCTGACCAGTGCGCCGATGGCCTTCACCTTCGGCCTCGGAATCACGCCGATGTTCCCGCTTCGCTTCGGCGCGGCGAGCGCGACGATGGAGCAAGCGAGCCCGCAGCTGATGCTCGAGGCCATCTCCAAGTTCGGAGTCACGCACCTCGGCACCGCCCCCACCGCCTACAAGGCGATGCTGTCGCAGCCGGGGCTCGACGCGGCCCTCAAGACGCTGCGGTATTGCGTTTCCGCCGGCGAACACCTTCCCGAAGCGACGTGGCGGGCGTGGAAGGAGCGCACGGGGATCGCGATCACCGACGGCATCGGCTCGACCGAGATGATGCACATCTTCGTCTCGGCAGCGGGCGATGATATTCGCCCCGGCGCCACCGGCAAGGCGGTGCCCGGCTATGTCGCGACGGTGCTCGACGATGACGGCAATCCGATGGACGAAGGCACCGGCCGGCTCGCGATCAAGGGCCCAACAGGCTGCCGGTACCTCGATGACGAGCGCCAACGGAACTACGTCGTCAACGGCTGGAACATCACCGGCGACACCTACCGCCGCGACGCCGACGGCTATTACTGGTACCTCGCGCGCAGCGACGACATGATCGTCAGCTCCGGCTACAACATCGGCGCTCCGGAAGTGGAGAATGCGCTCCTCTCCCACCCCGCCGTCGCTGAATGCGCGGTGATCGGGGTTCCGTGCGAGGAGCGCGGCCAGAAGGTGAAGGCGTTCGTGGTGCTTGCGGCGGATGCAGAGTCGTCAGACGATCTGATGGCGGAGCTGCAGGCCCACGCGAAGGCGCAGATCGCTCCCTACAAATATCCGCGCGAAATCGAGTTCGTGGAGGCCCTGCCCAAGACGGCGACGGGCAAGCTCAGGCGGAGCGAGTTGAGGCAACTAAAGGTCGATTAGCCCAACGGCCCAAGCCACGAGGACCATGCATATGACGCCGAGCGCGAATATGTTGCGCGCTCGCAGTGTTTCGCGCCAGCTCGGCTCCTCATTCAAACTCCACGATGACCTGATCGACGGCGAGGCTGTCGCCCGCTTTTGCCGGAGTCGCCTTGACGGTCGCCGCCTTGGGCGCGCGGAGGATGTTTTCCATCTTCATCGCTTCCATGACCGCGACCGGCTGGCCGGGCTCGACCTTGTCGCCGACCGCGACGTCGAGGCGCGTCAGGAGCCCTGG